>CANLQR010000001.1 GCA_947492135.1 Deltaproteobacteria bacterium
AGGAAAGCACAGAGACCGGCGCTTCGATCGAGGACTGCAGCCTGCACGCGGACGAAGTGAGCTGCGTGGAGGTCGAGATCTGTCAATGGACGCCTCCGGGCTACTGCAGCGTCAACTGCCCTGTGATCGCCGACGAGGCCGCATGTGCCGAACAGGCCTTCTGCTTTTGGACAGGTGAGGCCTGCGACTTCGGCGGCATATGATAGTGCCCTTGCGGCCCGGTCGGGCCGCCCACACGATCGTCCTGCTCGAACCCCACCTGGTCGCCGCCGAGTGTTCCACGTCCAGTCCGACGTTGCCCAACACCGGCCCTCGCGGCGAGTGCTGTTGTCGCGACGAGCCTCCAGTGCGCAGCGCGACTTCGCGCGATGAAGGCCTGGCGCGAGCGCTGAGCTTCGGCTGGACCGTCCAGGTTTCGATTGCGCTCCTGGAGCGCATGGCCGTCCCTGCAGCCCATGCGTCGCAGCTCCTTTGCATTCCTCCGCTCGTCCGCGGGTCTTGTCCTGCTCCCCACGGTGTTCTCCACCGGCTGCCCCGGCGACGACACCAGCCAGACCGGGACCAACGCCGACAGCTCGTCGACGTCCGACAGCGAAACCGATCCTTCGGGGAGTCCGACCAGCAACCCGACGAGCAACACGGAGAGTGCCACCGAGAGTTCGTCGAGCGATCCGACAACGGTGACGATGACCGACCCGAGCGCCGATTCGTCGTCGAGCACCGATCCGACCGCCGAGTCGTCGAGCACCGATCCGACCGCCGAGTCGTCGAGCACCGACCCGACCGCCGAGTCGTCGTCGTCCGGCGGAGACACCTGTGGCAACGACGTGATCGATGGCGGCGAAGACTGCGAAGGCGATGACCTCGGCGGCGCCGATTGCACGACCATCAACGGTGGCTTCGACGGTGGCACGCTCGCATGTGCCGCCGACTGCGCCTTCGATACCAGCGCGTGCTTCATGATGAACTGCGGCAACGACACGGTCGAAGGCAACGAGATCTGCGATGGGACCGACGTTCCGTCGGACTGCGTGTCCGAGGGCTTCCCGCTCGGCGGCAACCTCGGCTGCCTGGACAACTGCAGCGACTTCGATACGTCGCCGTGCGTGACCAGCTGCGTCGAGGAGGACATCGGCGGCGCAGTGGGCCCGGCCGTGACCTCGGGCAACACCATGGGCGACGACAACGACCTCGATGCCAGCTGTGGTGGCGCTGGCGGCAACGATCACGTCATTTCGTTCACCGCGCCCGAGGCCAACACCTTCACGTTCGACACCTTCGGCTCGGACTACGACAGCAAGCTGAGCCTGTACAGTGATTGCGACCAGGGTAGCGAGCTGGCGTGCAACGACGACGCCGGAGGCACCGCGCAGTCGGTAGTGGTGCTCGACCTGAGCGCAGGTCAGACCGTACTCATCGTCGTCGACGGCTACAACGGCGCTATCGGCAACTGGGTCCTCAACATCTCGTCGCCGGTGTGCGGTGACGACCTCGCGAGCAATGGTGAGACCTGCGACGGTGACGACCTCGTCGGCGCAGACTGCACGACGTTCGACTTTGATGGCGGCGCGCTCGCTTGCCTCGATGACTGCAGCGACTACGACACATCGGGCTGCACGACCTGCGGCAACGATATCCTGGAGGCTGGCGAGGCCTGCGACCTCCTCGACCTCAACGGCGTCACCTGCGGCGACCTCGGCTTCCCCGGCGGTACGCCGACGTGTGCGGCCGACTGTAGCGGGGTCACGTCTGTCGGGTGCTTGGGCCAGGTGACGCAGCAGTTCTGCTCGCAGCCGGGGACCGCGATTCTCGACAACCAAACCGTGTCCACCGACATCGTCGTCGCCGGCCTTTCCGGAGCCGTGACCGACGTCAACGTGTCCGTGAACATCACTCACACCTGGGTTTCGGACATGAACACCGACGTGCAGCACGTCCCGACCGCCCAAGGCTCCAACCTGTTCAGCGGCCAGTGTGGCTCGGGCGACAATGTCGCGGCGAACTTCGACCAGGGCGGCGCAGGGTTCGCGTGCAGCGGTGCCAACCCGGCCATCTCTGGCACGATGGCCCCGGAGGCGCCGGGTAACCTCGACACGCTCGCCGCGGCGGTCGGAGACGGCAACGGCACCTGGCGGCTGTCGATCGCCGACATCGCCGGCGGCGATCAGGGCACCGTCAACGAGTGGTGCGTCGAGATCACGACGGCGTCCAACAACCCGTGCCCCGGCAACGGCGTCTTTGTGAACGACTACTGCTGGTACGCTTCCAACGTGTGCGACAGCGCGGTGGATCGCTGCGCGGCCGAGGGCCTGATCGGCGTCGACGGCTACATCCCCGTGGGGTGGGACCAGGCGACGCTGGACAGCGTCGCCGCCGGGCTCGGGCTGGCCGCAACCGGCGATGTCGGCTGCTGCGTCGAATTCGGTTGGATCGAAAACGGCGGCCTGAGCACCCACAACTTCGGCCCGCAGTTCTACAACTGGTCGGGTTGCTACGACGTTTTCCCAACGCTCAAGGCCTGCCAAGCGCCGTGACAGCTCGGCGGACACCGTCCGCCTGACTCCGATCGGGGGTGCGTTCACGGCCAAAGCGCCAGCGAGCGCGCCCCCGACGATCGCACCGACCGACCGTGACCTCGACGAAGCCTGCTACGATGCACAGCGGGTGGACCGTCCGCGCCAGCGTTCCGCACGCGTGACGCCGACGTTGCGGGCGGACCTCACGAACACTCTGGCGGACTCGATGCTCGAGGCGCTGACGATCCTGCTGGCAGGGTTCGCGGCGGCGGCCCAGCGCGATTGCGATGAGCGGCTGCAGGACGCGCTCGGGCAGGACGACGAGCAGGTCTCCAGCGGGCTGCTGACCGTCTTGCTGCGGTTGGTGTTCCTGCTGCATGCGGAGGACCGCGGGCTCATGCCGATGGTGCACGCGGGTGACGCCAAGCACCTGGGTGCCCACGCGTTGTTCGAGCAGTTGCAGGCAGAGCACGCGGCGTCTCCGGAGACGATGGAGCGCCGGTTTGGCGCGTACCCGCGGCTGGTCGCGCTGTTTCGGGCGGTTCTTTTCGATTCTCAGCAGTATCCGTTTCTAGAGGGTTCGCCGCCCCAGCCAGGTGGGTCGGGTGTGCCCTCGGTGAGTGACGACACGATTCATCGTGTGCTCGAGAAGCTGCTGATGCCGGGCGGGCAACGCACGAGCTATCGAGCCCTGGAGGTCGAGCAGCTCGGCCGAGTGTACGAGGCGCTGATGGGCTTTGTCGTTCGGCAGGTGGCGAGCCCGAGCGTGTGCCTGCGCGGCGCGAAGCTCTGGGTTGGCGCGCGCGAGGTCCTGGACCTCGAGGCCGGGCAGCGCGCGGCGTGGCTCGAAGAGCGCGGGTTGTCCAAAGCGAGCGCGCGGAAGATCGCGTCGGCGCTGGGGTCGACCACGACGCAAAGCGAGGTGTTGGCGGTGTTGCAGAGGTTCGCGCTGGCGCGGACTCCGACGGCGCAACCGGGGACGTTCGTGATCCAGCCGGGGCAACACCGACGGCGGACCGGCTCGCACTACACGCCGCGGTCGTTGTCGGAGCCGATCGTGCGGCGGACGTTGGAGCCGCTGATCGCCGCGATGGGACCGCAGCCGGGATCCGCGGCGCTGCTGAGGTTGAAGGTTTGCGATCCAGCGATGGGGTCGGGTGCATTCTTGTTGGCCGCTTGCCGGTTCCTGGGCGACCAGGTGGCCGCTGCGTGGACGCGGGAAAGGGGGCCCGGGCCGCCTGCCGCGGGGCCCGACGAGGCGGTGTCGCAGGCGCGTCGCCTGGTCGCGCAAAGGTGCCTGTACGGGGTCGACAAGGATCCGCTCGCCGTGAACCTCGCGAAGCTGTCGCTGTGGTTGGAGACCCTGGCAAGCGATGAGCCGTTCACGTTCGTGGATCACGCGCTCAAGTGCGGAGACTCGTTGGTCGGACTCTCTGCGGCGCAGATCGAGCGGTTCGAGTGGACGCCGGATCCGTGCGGCGAGACCACCTCGGGCGGACGGCCACTGACCCCGTGCGCTGGCGTGATCGAGGACGCGTTGCTGCAGGCGTGCGTGGCTCGCAGGAAGTTGCACGAACTTGCGGAGGTGACTGCGGGTCCGGTCGCGATCGTCGGCGTCAAGGCGCGGCTGCAAGACGACGCGCAGCGGGTGATCGAGCGGGCGCGGGTGATCGGGGATGTGCTGCTCGGGGCGTTCTTCGCGAAGGACCACGCCAAGGCGCGGCTGGTGGAAGCGGGGGTTCGGCGAGAGGCCGTGCACCGGTGGCTGATGCCCGGCGGTGCGGCGGCGGTGCCCGTGGAACTCACGCGGTGGGTGCAGCAGGTTCGCGCGTCACAGCGGCCGTTTCATTGGGAACTCGAGTTTCCCGAGGTGTTCTGGGATGAACGCGAGGAGCCGACCAATGGCGATCGCGTGAACCCGGGCGCCCGAATGGACGCGGTGATCGGGAACCCGCCGTTCATGGGCAAGAACGCAATCCTCGCCGCGTGCGGGCCGCTTGCACTCGAATGGCTGCAGACGGTGCATCCCGGCGCGCATGGCAACGCAGACTACTCCGCTCACTTTTTCCGACGGGCCCACTGGCTGATCGGCGCGCATGGGACGCTCGGGCTCATTGCGACCAACACCATCGCGCAAGGAGATACGCGGGCGACCGGACTGCAGTACCTCGTGCAGCAAGGCCATGTGATCTTCGACGCGAACCCGAGCATGAAGTGGCCCGGTGAGGCGAATGTGAGCGTCTCGGTCGTGCACACGGCGAAGGGGATGCAGCTCGCGGGGATGCAGCTCGCGGGGCAGCGGGTCGCGGTGGTGAACTCGCGGTTGCTGCCGTTGCCCGAACGCGCCGACCCGGTGGCGTTGAGGGAGAACGCGCATCGGAGCTTTCAGGGATCGATCATACTGGGCCTGGGGTTCGTGCTCACGCCCCCACAGCGTGACGCTCTGGTGCGCGCCAACCCGCGCAACGCCGAGCGCCTCTTCCGGTATCTCGGCGGCGAGGCGCTGAACACGAGCCCGACCCAGGCGTCCGATCGGTACGTCATCAGCTTTGGTCCGATGTCGCTGGTCGAGGCCGAGACCTGGCCGGAGCTGCTGGCGATCGTGCGGCGCACGGTCAAGCCAGCGCGCGACCGGCTGCGCGACAATACGGATGGACGGCGGAGGCGACAGTACTGGTGGCAGTTCGGGCGGTGGACGCCGGCCTTGTACGCCGCGCTCGAGCCGCTGCAACGGTGCTTGGTCAACTCGCTCCACTCCAAGCATCTTTGCCTCGCCTTTGCGCCGACCGACGGGATCTTCTCGCACGCGCTCAACGTGTTCGCGCTCGACGGTGACGCTCACTTTGCGGTGTTGCAGTCGCGCGTCCACGAGCATTGGGCACGTCTGCTCGGCTCGTCCATGCGCAATGATCTCCGCTACACGGCGTCCAACGGCTTCGAGACGTTCGCTTTTCCCCGTGACCTCGCCCCGCTCGCGGCCATCGGAGCGCGCCTCGACACCGCGCGGGCAGCCTACATGCGCGCCACGGACCAGGGCTTGACCAAGACCTACAACGCGCTCAAATCCGCGACCGTCGACGACCCTCGCATCGTCGAGCTCCGCGAGCTGCACCGGGAGCTCGACCGCGAGGTGCTCGCCGCGTACGGGTGGTCTGACGTCCACGTCCCGCACTTCCAAGAACCCACCACCGGCGCCGAAAGGACCGCGTCGCAAGCCTTCGAGGACGAGGTCATCGACCGGCTCTTCGCGCTCAACGCCGAGCGCGCTGCCCAAGAGCAACGTGGGGGCCAGGGCACGGCGAGCGACCGCGGACCCAAGCCCGAGCCATGAGCGCGGCCTTCACGGCGTCGGCGAACGCAGGTAGGGTTTACCCATGCCACGAATCTCGCGTCGTGCCGCACCCTGGCGGATCCTCGTGCTCGCGTCGGTCGGCCTGGGCTGCGGCGTCAAGTCCGACAGCGAAGGGACGGGGTTCGGCAGCGAAGCCGCCGACACCGGCTCGGGTGCCGGCGAGCCCGGGGCGCCGTGTCAGGTGGACACCGATTGCGTCGGCGGCGGAGGGTGTCTGCCGCCCAGCTTTTTCCCGGACGGCGATCGCGTCTGCGGACCGCCGTGCATGGTGGTCGAAGACTGCGCTGAGCTAGCCGCAGCCGACTACGCGTTCGAGGTTGGGCTGGCCAGTCCCGGCCCCGATGGCAACAACCTGTGGAACTCGAGCGTGCTCTCGCGCGGCAGGGCCTGTGACGCCGGGCATTGCCAGTTCTTGTGCCCCGAGTACGGCGCCGTCGTGTATGGCGACGACGACGTTGCGGCCGGCTGCGCGTGCTTGCCCCACTTCAAGTTCGATCAAGCGACCAGTCAGTGTGTCTGGGACGAAGAGGTCCCGTGCTCGATCCTCGAGCGAACGGATCGACCCAACCCCTGCAACCCCTGCAACAGCGAAGAACTCTACGAAGGCTGCTCGACCGGGCGGTTCCAGTGCGTGCCGTACACCCCGAGCTTTGCGGGCTACTGCGTCGAGTGGGCCGCGTCCGGCGAGGCTGATCTGTGCGCGATGGGGATCCTCGGCTACGACTGTGATGCCGCGTGCTATTCGAACTGCGCCCGGGCCGAGTGCACCGAAGAGTTCTGCAACGTCGACATCGAGGGCTGTCACGCGTCCTGCTGCGTGCAGACCGACACCCCGATCGAAGGCGAGGGCTGCGGCGACACCGGCGGCGACCCCGACGATGGCGAGAACACGCCGGCGCTGTGTACCGACGCGATGGACAACGACGGCGACGGATACACCGATTGCCACCCGAGCTTCCCGGACTTCGGGTGCTGCGGCGTCGGGATCTGCGGTTGTCTCGGCCCCTGCACTGGCCAAGGCAGCTGCCTGGGCGGCCAGACCGAGAACTCCGAGGCGACGTGCACCGACGAGCTGGACAACGATGGTGACGGCACCATCGACTGCGACGCGAGCTTCCCCGACTCCGACTGCTGCGGCGTCGGCTCGTGCCCTTGCACCGGCGCGTGTGAGGGCGTTGGCAGCTGTGTGTGACGCGCTGCGCGCGTCACCAGGCTATTTGGACTCGCCGGACTCGCCGGACTATTCGGTCTCGCCGGACTCGCCGGACTCGCCGGACTCGCCGGACTCGCCGGACTCGCCGGACTCGCCGGACTCGCCGGACTCGCCGGACTATTCGGTCTCGCCGGACTCGCCGGGCTCGACGGGCACGATTCGCGGCAGCTCTACCGAGGCCCAGATCGCATCGCACGTCGCGGGGCCTTCCTCGCCGCAGTACGGCACATGGTCGGTGTGTGCGAGCTGCGTGATCAGGATCGTGCTGGTGTCGGCCGCAGCCTTGGGGATCAGCACCGCCGCCAGCGCCCAGGTGTCGTTGTTGGGCGGGGCGATGACCCCGGTGTAGTCGGCGGCGCAGTCGGGGTCCTCCCCGCACGTCGGGAAATCCGAGTTGATGAAGGTGTGGACGATCCCGACCGCGCCGGGGGCGGAGTCGACCGATGCCGGCGCGAGCTGGAAGTTGACGGTGGCGACCGAGACCTCGACCGGCTGCTGGCCCAGGCTGAACGAATCGCCCGGCCACGGGTTGGTGATCGCCACCCGCGGCTGGCTGTCGGCGAACCAGAAGAACCGGCGCTTGGACGCCTCGACGTTGTCGTACATCGTCCCATCGGAGAGCTGAAGATGGGCGGCGAGGCGGTGGCCCCCAGGTGTTGCGTCGGCGGGGATCGTCACGGTGACGCCCGCCTTGGCGTTGCCCTCGCTGATCGTCGTCGCGACCACGCCGTCGATCGTGAGCACGACCTGACCCGCACCGCGGACGTTGGTCGGGTCGATGGCCGGATCGACGATCTGGAAGTTGTCGACCTGGATGGTCACGGAGAGTTGGGTGGTGGCGCCACCGGGGGTCCAGCTCGCGCTCTCCTCGTTGGAGGGCGACTCGATCTTCAGCGTGGGAATTCCGCCGTCAGAACATTGCTCGACGAGGCAGACCTGCTCGGGCAGGGCACACGGCGAATCGATCGCGCAGGGGATCGGCTCGGGCTCCCCGGTCGTGGAGCTACCGCTGCTGCTGTCGCCGTCGGCGGTGCTCTCGCCGCCGCACGCAAGGAACGGGAAAATCGCTACAACGCAGGCGGCGCGGAAGGAGGGCATACCTCGATGATAGGGGCAAGGCCGCGGATCGTCACGCGTCACCGTGGATCGGGCGCGCAGGCGGCCGGCACGCGCTTTTCGAGTCGCCGTCCACGACGCGCGTCACCCCGCGCGCTCGCCGAAATCATCGCGTTTACACGTCGACGAGACCGTCACCGGTGGCGATGGTGGCCTTGATCGGGTCGCCGAGCGATCTGGCAGGCGGTGCCGACCACCGAGGACTTTCGGAGGTTTCTCAACCGCTCGGGGCATCGCGGTCGGATTTCGTGCGGTCACGCTCGCGGACTGATCCGCGAGCGTGATGTCGGATCAAAGCGGTCGCCTTCAAGCGTCGATCAGCACTTGCCGACCTTGAGCTTGCCCTTCTTGAGACACCAGCGCGCAAGCTCGACGGGTGTCGGGGGTGCTCCGCCCATGCGGTTGCCGACCGTGAACTGAATCTCGCAGCTCTTCGGGTTGCCGGCCAGCGCTTCCGACGTGAAGGCTTGGCCAGTCAGTCGGGTGGTCTCGCCGACCGCGAGATAGTGGAGTTCGACGCCCGATACCCAGGTCTTCTCCACGCGCGCCGTGCTGCCGACCTTGCAGGTCACGTGCGACTCGACCATGCCGTTTTGATCCACCGGTAGCTTGGCGGTGACGTCGGCCTGGAGCTTGACGTTGAACTGGTTGGGACCGCCACCATAGGGCGCGGCCAGCTCGAGCTTCACACCGTCGATCGTCACGGAGGCCGCGGACAGCGGGGCAGCAGCAGCGGCCGGCGGTGCGGCCGGGTCGCAGGCGCCCTCGGTGACCTTGTCGTCCTTGAAGCAGGCCTGCTTGAGCATGGTCTGATCGTACTCGGAGTAGCTGCCGGCCTTGAGCTTGCGCGACATGACCGCGATGTCGCAGACCTTGGGGATCTCGGCAAAGCCAAACGCGGGGTTGTAGTACATGCGAACCGATCGCTGCAGTGACTCGCCGGGTTCGTACTTGAACGGGCCGGCGTTGAAGTATGGCTGCTGGGTGTCGACGAACTTCTGGGTACCGCTGGCGCAGGCGGTCTTGACCACCATCTGCGCGTTCTCCTCCATCGCGGCGTTGACCTGGATGATCCCGTTGATCGTCAGGCCCGGCGCCCCGCCGTAGCCGGCTTCGCCCTTCACGGTCAGGTCGAAGACCTCCAATGGCAGGGTCGAGCCCGACATCGCCGCGGCGACGATCGGCGGATCGCACGCGCCGACCTTTGCCGTGCCGTCGTAGCAGGCGCTCAACAGCGGCACCGAAACGCCGCCGTAGCCCGCACCGAGACGAAATTCGATCTGGCAGGGCGACATCCCCGCGTCGCTACCTTGCATGAACAGCTGACCGGTCAGGGAGGTGGTCTCACCCGCGGTGAACTGGTGGAGCTGTTTGGAGTAGTCGGTCATGTTGGCCTGACTGACGTCGGCGAACAGGCGGGCGTCCTTTTTGCACAGTGCCTTCATGTGCACGTAGGTCCCGTTGTTGACCGCTTCGTTGATCTTGGCCTTGAAGTCGACCTTGAGCGCGCCCGCCGAGCCGAACATGCTTCCGGCCGAAGTGATCGCCAGGTCGGAAAGCAGGACGGGCTTCTTGGCGTCTTCCTCGGCCTTTTTCTTGGCGGCTTCGTCGGCGGCTGCCTTCAGCTTGGCCTCCTCGTCGGCGGCTGCCTTTTTCTTGGCGTCCCCGTCGGCGGAGGCCTTCTTCTTGGCCTCTTCGTCGGCGGCTGCCTTTTTCTTGGCCTCCTCGTCGGCGGCTGCCTTTTTCTTGGCCTCCTCGTCGGCGCTGGCCTTCGCCGGATCCGCGGCCTTGGTTGCGCCGGCATCCTTGTCGCCGCTGTCGCAGGCAGGAAGAATCAGCGCCACGGTAACCAGGACCCGGGCAAGACTGGACGAATGCGAAACGGAGGGGATGACCGACATGGGCCCTGAACTTCGCAGAGTTGGCGCGCAATGGGGAAGTGGATTGCGGCCGCTGGGCACCGATCTGAGCCAAGGTGCCCTCGGGGCGGCAATCTGGCCTCGCCGGTCGCCGGCCGGCCGGCCGGGCGAGCGCTCTATTCGGGGCGGCCGTCGAAATCGGGGCCGAGCATCAGGACGATCTGTGTCCAGCCGGCGCGGTCGAGCAGGGCGCTGGGGAGGGTGACATCGAGGGCCGTATTGATGTCCTGCGCCAGCACGGCGGCCGCGGGATCACGCGCACGGACGTAGGTGCGCGAGGACTCGACGCTCTGGTGATCGAGATCGGCTGCGGCGATCGGGATGCCGGCCTGCTCGAGCTGCCACGCGGCGTGACGCAGCTTGCGCTGGCCCGCGCCACCATCGACCAGGCGGATCTGGGCGCCACCTGCACGCAAGAACCACCGGTTGTCGGCCAGGACCACCGCGGCGGAGTCGCTGCTCGGCACGGGAACCTCGACCGGCTCGACGCGTTCGCGAATGAGCACCAGCACTCGCCGGGCCTGCGGTGCCCAGTGCAGCGCGATCGTACCCGCGTAGACCGACTTCGTGGCGGCGGTGCGCAGGGCCAGGAGTTCGTCGGCGTTGATCGAAAGCGGAACCTCGAGCAGTTCCCAGCGCTGGGCCCCCGAGGTCCAATGAAGTGCGAGGCGCGGCGCTGTCGTGCGGGCATCGGGTGCCGCCGGACCCACGGTCCATCGGAAGGCGAAGCCTTCTGCGGTGGCCTCGGTCACGACTTCGTCCTGGGCGGAGGCGGGGCTCATCGTCAGCTCGAGGCGCGCGAGCCCCTCGGGCGGCATTTGCGAGGCGTCGGTGGCGGTCAAGCCGAGCTGGTCGCGAACCTCTGGCCACTCGACATAGGGCTCGGCCTCGGCGGCCGCACGCGCGAGTCGGTCGCGCTCCGAGACCGTCGCGTCGGCGTCACGCTCGACCACGAACGAGTTCACCATCATACCCGTGAGCGCGTCGTGGACTTCGACGAGCCGCAGGTGATTGAGCACCGCGGTGCCGTCACGATTGGGATACGTCGCCTCGAGTGCGAATCGCGAGCGGTCCGTGCTCCACCCCAGGAACTTCAAGCCGCCGGCACTGAAGCTGGGTTGGGTGGTCATCGGTCGGATCACCGCGACCGCGGCTTGTTCGAAGGCACCTGCGGCCGCGGGGGGCGCCTCGAGTGGGTTGGTGGGGCCGATCGGCGGTTTGCTGGTGGGCTCGATCGTCGGCTCGCTCGGCGTCTTGCTCGGCGTCTGGCTCGTGGGCTCGATCGTCGGCTCGCTCGGCGGAGTCTCAGGAGGTCCGGAGTCGATTACCGGTGCGAGAGGTGCGAGAGGCTCGCGGGCATCGTCCTGCGGGTGGTCATCCGTCGGCCTCGACACGACGACCCACGCCACGACGGCGGCGGCCAGGGTCATCGTCGCAGTGCCCGCCAGCGGCCAGAGCACGGCCGGCCGCAGCCAGGCATGCTCGCGCTGGGGCGCCGCGGCGAACTCGCGGCTCGCGCCCGACGTCGCATGCGGTGGCGGCGTCGGCAGCTCCGTGCCGGTGTTCGCGACGGTCATGACGCCACCAAACGTCGTCGCGAAACTCGCGACCGACGCGCTCGAACCGTCGCCAACACCCTCGGCGATCGTCGAATCGACCACGCCGATGGGCGAGGACGTCGACTCCCACACTTCCCCGATCGGCGGCAACAACGTGACGTCGGCACGCAGGCCGGCGTCCACGGATTGCTCGAAGGCAGCCCATGCGGCGCCGGCTTCCCCGAAGCGATCCGCGGGCGAGCGCGTCACGCAGTGCATGAACCAGTCGTCGAACGCGGTGGGAATCTCCGCGGCCATGCCGAACTCGGCCGCGCGCACGCTGGCGGGCTCGAGCGGGCGAAACAGTTGCTCGGCGAACAACGCCTGGATCGTGAGACGCTCGGCCCGAGCCGTCCGCCAGTACGACTGGCCGGTCAGCGCCCAGAACGCGAGCAACCCCAGCGCCCAGATGTCGGTCTGAGGACCCAGCGCTTCGTTGTTGATCTGCTCGGGCGCCATCCACAGCGGCGAGCCGACGGTCCCGGTCAGCGTCGCTGCGGTCTTGGATTCTTGGGTGACCTTGGCGATGCCAAAATCGAGGATCTTCACCGTGAAGCGCGTGCCCGCGTGGCGGGGATGGGCGACGAAGATGTTCTCGGGCTTGAGGTCGCGGTGAATCACCCGAGCGGCATGCGCAGCGCCGAGGCCGTGGCACAGCTGGCGCAGCAGCCCTCCGAGCTCTGGCACCGTCAGTCGCCCGCGATGGCGGACGACCGCGGCGAGGTCGCCACCATCGAGCAGCTCCATCACCAGGTACGGCAGCTCGGTTGCCGCGTCGATGCCGGCAGCGATGACCTCGACGACGTGCTCGCTCGCGATGGAGGCGGCGACGGTCGCCTCTCGCACAAACCGCATCCGGCTGCGCTCGTCGTCGAGCAAGCGACCATGAACGACCTTGACCGCGCGCGGCTTGTGGGTGCTCAGCTGCTCGGCCCGATACACCGAGCCCATGCCACCTTCCGCCAGTGGACCGACGATGCGGTAGTCCTGGGCAAAGATGGTCCCGACCTGCAGTCGAGGGGTCGACGCCATGCCATCAAGCAGTGTATCAGGAGGGCAGCCGGATCCAAGCCGCCCACCGGAGTACCGCCCCTTGGCCCTGCAAGTCTTCAACACGCGCACACGGCAGCTCGAGCCGTTCGTCCCCGCCGACCGCCACGTGGTCCGCATCTACACGTGTGGGCTCACCGTGTACTCGGCGATGCACATCGGCCACGCGCGTACGTACTGCTTCTGGGACGTGTTTCGTCGCTACCTCGAGTACCGCGGCTGGCACGTCCTGAGCATCATCAACTACACGGACATCGACGACCGGATCATGGCGCGGGCCGCCGAGCGGTTCTCAGGGGTTGCGGGGGCCGCGGGAGGCTGGCTCGAAGTTGCCGAGGGCGTGATCGCGACCTTCCGACGTGACTGCCGCATGCTGCGGATCAAAGACTACGCGGCCTATACCCGAGCGACCGACTTCATCGACGCGCAGGTCGACATGGTCAAGCAGCTGATCGCGGCTGGCCACGCCTACGTTGTCGACGGCGAGGTCTTCTACGACGTGCAGAGCTTTCCTCGCTATGGCGAGCTGTCCGGCAACACGCTCGACGGTCAGCAGGCCGGGGCGAGTGGACGCGTGGGTGAGGACGCCGAGCGCAAGCGTCATCCCGCCGACTTCACGCTGTGGAAGCCGAGCACTCCGGAGCAACCCAGCTGGCCCACCGGCGAGCCCTCATGGCCGCAGGGCCGACCGGGCTGGCACATCGAGTGTTCGGCGATGAGCACCGTGATGCTGGGGCGTCACTTCGATGTCCACGGTGGTGCGATCGACAACCTGTTTCCCCACCACGAGAACGAGGTCGCGCAGAGCGAGCCGCTGTGTGGCCATCCCTGGGTTGGCTACTGGATGCATCCCGAGCATCTCGATCTGCGCGGCGTGAAGATGTCGAAGTCGCTGGGCAACGTGATCGGGATTCCCGACCTGGTCGGCGAGCATCGCTACGACGAGATCCGCTGGTTCTTCGCGAGCACGCACTATCGGACCAAGCTGGCGTTCACCGATGAGCTGGTGCACGCCTGTGCCGAGGGCTATAAGAAGATCACACGCGCGGTGAAGATCCTGGGCGATCGGCTGCGAGAGATCGCGCCCGAGGCGCGCGCGATACCCGTGGCGAGCCGTTACGCGAGCATGCGGGGCGGCGACCAAGAGTTTCCGCGTGAGCGCGAGTCGTTCGCGTATGGCGCCTTTGGTGCGCAGTCCAGCCGTTTCGTCGAGCGGTTCATCCAAGCGATGGATCACGATCTGGGTTGCCCGCAGGCCACCGCGGCGATGTTCGACTACGTCAACGAACTCTTCGCCGGTGGGCTCGAGACCACCCAGGACGGCCCCAGCCTGATGGCGGCGTACCGCTGCCTGGCGCGCCATCTGTACGTGCTCGGCGTCGAGGTGGTCGATGAGGTGCTGTATCCCGAGCTCGCAGCCGATTGCATGCCCAGCGCAGATGCCGGGGATTCCACGGCGCCATATCGCGCCGTGATCGACCGCATGCTGGAGCTGCGGATGGAGGCGCGTAAGTCCAAGGATTTCGCGCGCTCCGACCTCATCCGCGATCTGCTCAAGGCTGCAGGTGTTGCCGTCGAGGACACCCCGGCTGGGGCTCGCTGGGAGCTTGCGCGCTAGGCAAGCCACTGGCGGCAGCGCGCGCGCCCAGATACAGATGATATGCTCGGCCCGGTGGGTTTGCCGACCAGCACCGGTCTGCATGAGGGGATCGTCCTGGCGGCGATCCAACTCGGGGCCGAGTCCGGTGAGGAAGGCCTGACGATGCGCGCAATCGCGGCGCAGCTCGGCATCAGCGTCACGACCATCTACCAGCACTTCGACAGCAAGGCGTCGATCCTCAGAGAGATCCGTTTTGTCGCCGTCGATCTGCTCAATCGGGCCTTGGTGGACGCGCAATCCGACGCGGACGCCTCTGTGCGGCTTGGCGAGATGTCGCGCGCCTACATTCGTTTTTCGCGCTCGAATCCGTGGCTGTACCAGCTGATGTTCGATGCCGAGGAGATCGATTGGTCGACGATGCCGCCCGACGAGCGGTTCGTCGCGCTCGCGCCGATCCAAACCACCGCTGCGAACTTCGTCGCCGGGGTGGTGCAGGGGACGTTCCGCGCAGATCTCGACGTGGCCGAGGCGGTGTTGCTGACCTGGGCCTCTCTGCATGGGATCGCTTCACTGCTTCTGCGCGGGCGCCTCAGCGACACGCACCCAGCGTTTCCCGCGCCGGACGTCGCATCGTTTCTCGAAGCGTTCGTCGTGCATCTGGTTCGCGGTTTTCGCTGCTGACCGCGGGCTTGGCGTACCTTGTCCGGGGTTTCGCCGCCGAACACCGACCACGGATCACGGCTTGCGGGGATCTGGGGGTCGGGTATTCTCGCCGGATGGTGCCCCGCTCACGCGGCTACAACCACGACGTCCGCTATCGCGGCGAGGTGTTTCACATCCAGTCGGAGGTGTGTGGCACGCGTGAGCAACAGGTCAGGACGCAGTTGTTCTGGCGCGGTGCCGTGCTCGCAACCGAGCGCAAGCCGATGGATGAAACGACTGACGATGCGGTCGTCGAGTCGCTGCTCAGGGCGCAGCACAAGGCGCTCTTGCACGAGCTTTGCAACGGCACCTTCGACGCATGGCTCGCCCAGGGGGCGGCCGAGGAGCGCTTGTCGCACCCGGCACCTTCGGCCACGGGGTTCAACGTCCAGATGCGCCGCCGCGGTGTCGTGCTCGATGTCCGTGGCCGCGATTTTCGCGAGCGATGCGAGCTTGCGATCGAGGTGTGCAACGGCGCCGATATCCTCGCGGTGCGACGGGTTGGCTACGAGGCCCACGAGGATGCGACGACCATCGACGCCCTGCTGCAGGCCGAGGTGGACGCGATGGTTGCCAAGGTCCGGCGCGGTGGGCTGGACGCGCGCCTGCCTGAGCCGAGTTTCGTGTTCGTGCCGCCGACTATCCTGCCCACGCGGTAGGTGGGTCATGCACGACGCATGATCACGGCGCATGATCACGGCACTCCTGGGCCCGACCAACACCGGCAAGACCCACCGGGCCGTCGAGCGCATGCTCGAACATCAAAGCGGGATCATCGGCCTGCCGCTGCGGCTGCTTGCCCGCGAGGTCTACGATCGTGTGAGCGCGGCAGTGGGCGAGCGCGCCGTGGCGCTGGTGACCGGCGAAGAGAAGCGAGTCCCACCACACCCGCGCTATTGGGTCTGCACGGTGGAGTCGATGCCGGTGACACTCGACGTCGACTTCGTCGCCATCGATGAGGTTCAGCTCGCTGCCAACGCGCAGCGTGGACACACCTTCACCCAGCGTCTCCTGGGTGCCCGAGGGCGGAAGGAAACCTGGTTGCTGGGCTCGCAGACCATGGCGCCCATGGTCGAGGCGTTGTTGCCGACTGCGACCATCGTTCGACATCCGCGGTTCTCGCAGCTGACGTATCTCGGCACGCTCTCGCTCGGGGCGCTGCCCCCACGCACCGCCGTGGTGGCCTTCTCGGTCGCCGACGTCTACGAGCTCGCCGAGCGGATGCGCCAGCGTCATGGTGGTGCCGCGGTGGTGACCGGCGCTCTGTCGCCGCGCACACGCAATGCCCAGGTGGCGATGTACCAGGCCGGCGAGGTCCAGTACATGGTTGCCACCGACGCGATCGGCATGGGGCTGAACCTCGACGTCGATCGGGTCGTGTTCGCGGGCCGCACGAAATTCGATGGCACCGAGGTCCGCACGCTCGAGGCCCCGGAACTCGCACAGATCGCCGGACGCGCGGGCCGCTACACCGCCGATGGTGGCTTCGCGACGCTCAAAGGCATCCCCGAGCTGGGGCCGCGGCTCGTTGCCGATATCGAGAACCACGAGTTTCCCGCCATCACGCAGTGGGTGTGGCGCAACGATGATCTCGAGTTCAGCAGCGTCGAGGTCCTGCTGGCGGGGTTGCGTGCGCGCCCCCGCTTGGGCGGTCTACGGGTGGTCGAACACGCCGATGACCACGACGCCTTGGTTCAGCTCGGACGACGCCCCGAGATCCGCGCTCGCCTACGCTCGCCGGCCGACGTCGCTCTGTTGTGGGAGGTCTGTCGGGTCCCCGACTTTCGCAAGCTGATGCTGGAGAGCCACGTGGAATTTCTTGCCGCGCTGTTCGACCAGCTCACCGGCCCGACCGGTCGGATCGACAGCGATTGGATCGGCACACGGCTCGGCCGGCTCGATTCCGACGAGGGCGACATCGATGCGTTGACGGCTCGGATCGCCTTCATCCGAACCTGGACGTACATCACCCATCACGAGGACTGGGTCCCCGACGCGCTGGCTTGGCAAGAGCGCGCGCGGGCGATCGAGGATCGCTGTAGCGACGCCTTGCATGAGCGCTTGACCGCGCGCTTCGTCTCGCGCGACGCGATCGGCCCGGCGCGCCCGCTGGCCAAACGAAGGCCGGTCGGACGCAACGCGTCGGCGACCGCCAAAGCCGGCCAGCTCGACCTCGACCATCCCTTCGCAGGGCTGCGAACCCTCGCGGTGCCTGCCGGGCCCGGGTCCGAGCCGACGGTCCGCGGCGACGAGTGGATCGAGCGCATGATCGACGCTGGGCATGATGGGTTTGCGGTGCTCGACAGCGGTCACCTCGGCTATCAGGGCCAGCGTTTCGCGGCGCTGGTGCGGGGCCCGGACATCTTGCATCCCGAGTGCAAGCTCGTCGGGCTCGACGACCACGGCGCTGGCGCGCTTTCCCGGGCAGCTCGGCGCGCGCGAGCCTGGCTTCGCGACGCGGTCGCCGAGTTGCTCGAGCCGCTGGGCGGGCTTGCCACGGAGGGCTTGTCCGGCGGTGCCCGAGGTGTGCTGTATCAGCTCGAGCGTGGGCTCGGGACCCTCGATGGCCACGGGTCACGGCCACAGATCGAAGCGTTGTCGCCGGCGTTTCTCGAGCGCCTCGCCGCCGCGGGCGTCGTTGTGGGTCGCCAAGCGCTGCAGGTGCGGGCGATGGCCACGCCCGAGGCCTTGCGACTGCGTGCGGCATTGTGGGTGGCAGCCCACGAGCCGCAGGCTCGGCCAGCGGTTCCCGACGGTCGCAGCGTGTCTCTGGCGATCGATGCCGATCTCGATCCCAGCTACTACGTTCACGTCGGCTACGTCGTGCGCGGACCTCGGGCGATCCGCGGTGACCTCCTCGCAGCGCTCGACGAGGCGACTCTCGCCGCTGCGATTCGCGGTGAGCCCCGAGCGATCGCGGGACTCGGTGCGCGCCTGGGCGTGCGCCGACGGGATGTCGGCGCGGTTGTGGCCGCGCTGGGCGCTGGCGTGTAGTGCCAGCGCCGGGGATGCTCAGCTGCCGCTGGTGTCGAGCACGAAGGGGTAGGTGACCATCACGTTGCCGCCGTTGTCGGGCTTGGGAAACCTCCAGCGCTTGACCGCCTTGGCGACGCACTGGCCGACCGCGTCGTCCTTCAGCGAGGACTCCTGCACGACCGCGGCCGGCACGTTGCCCGAGGGGCCGATCGTGAACTGAACGGCAACACGCCCCTTGAGGTTGGGGTCCCGCACCAAGCCCTGGTTGTAGCAGGCGCTCACCTCGTTGATGTGCGAGCGTACGACGCGGCGAATGATGTCCTTGTCGATTCCACCGTGGACCACGGCGTGCGCCGTGCGGATGCGGGGGACTCGCGTGCCGCGCGGGCCGAATCCAGTGCTGTTGCCACGACCGTAGCCAGATTTCGTGCCGCCACCGCCGCCAAGGCCGATGGTGCCGACCTGACCCAGGCCGATGGTGCCCTCGCCGTTGCCACCGCCACCGCGACCGGTACCGATCAGGCCCATGCCAGCGACGCCGTAGGCTTCGCCGATCTGCGTGCCGGTCAGACCGCCCCAAACATCCTCGTCGGCGTTGCCGATGGCGAACGCACCACCATGCGGTGACGCGAGAAAGTGCCCAGACTCTTCCTGAATCATGCCGAGGATCCCGGCATCACGCGCCGCCATCTCGGGGTCGAAGTTGCGGGCGAGCTGCTGGATCGCGTCTTTGGGTCCCTTGATGGCGTACAGACCGGTCTTGGCCTTGGCTGTGGGCTTGCCGGCCTGACCCTCGGCACCCGCGGCGCGTTCGCCCGTGCCACCGGCGGCGTCGTGCGAGTCCTGGACCTCGGTCGTCGGGGTCTCCTCGGGGGTCTCGTCGGGCTGGTGCAGGTAGCCGACGAAGCGATTGTTGGCCGACTGCTCGTCCTCGTTCATGGCCAGCATGTCGCTGGGGATGAGCTGCACGAGCGCGAGCAGCGATCCGAACACCGCGAGCGACGCAGAGTTGTACAGCCAGAACGGCTTGTCGGCCTCGGTCTTGGTGGCGACGCGCTTGCCCGAGGCGACCGAGTTGACATGAAAGCTCAGGTCGCCGTGCTGGACCCTGCATCGCGCCCCAGCCGGCAGCGGGAAGCTGTGCGCTGCGCCATCCGAACCAGCACGCCCCGAGGCCACGAGCTCGGCGAGGGTGATGCGCTGGCCGTCGAGCGTGACGTCGCCTTGCATCTCGCGCGTGAACTGCAGCGAGTAGCTCTGTTGGTCGCCACCCCGCACGAGTGGGAAGGCCACCGAGTCGGGCAGGCCCGCGGCCGACGTCTGGAAGGACGCGTGGTGGCCTTCGCCAAGCGTGTAGCTGCGCAGGCCGGCATCACCTTTGCGAATGACGCCGAACGAGAACGGCACCAGACCGAGCAGCGCAAGCGCCACGCCGAAACCCGCGAACCCAGTGCCGGGCGCGTCGGGCCGTGGCTGACCCGAGTCCACCGCCGCCTTTGCGCTGTCCTGGTACTGGCCCCAATCCTGGCTCGCGTCGTAGGCGAACAAGCCCGCGCCGGCCAACACGATCGCGCCCCCCAGCAGGAGAAACGCCGGGGCTTGGGTCTTGCGGCTCTTGATCTGGCCGACGTGCTGCACGTCGAGCACGGTGCCTTTGTACATCGCGATGACCTCGGCAACCCGGCTGCCGTCTTGGGCCTCGACGTCGCTCGCGTCGATGTGCATCGCCATGCGGGCCGCGGGAGGCGAGAGCATCGGCGCTGTCATCGGGCCGGGGGCCCGCGATGCGGCCGCATGGTGCTGCGCGGACCCAGGGTGCTGCGCGGACATCGGGGCGCTCGGAGAGCATCCCACCGACGCGACCATCGTCACGTCCACCGGCGCGATCGCGGCCAAGGCGGTGAAGCCGACCTCGATCGTGAAGGGCCCGAACTGCAGGACGTCTCCGGACGCCAGCACGTGATTCTTCTGGACCGCGTGTCCGTTGAGCACGGTGCCCGTCGCGCTGCCGAGGTCGATGACTCGGACGTCGGCGCCCGACACCTCGATCACCGCGTGCATGCGGGCGACACCGTCGTCCTCGAGACAGACGTGGCTGCTTCTCAGCTTGCCGATCTTGACGACGTCCTGTGAGAGCGTCTTGTGATCGATGAGCTGGCCGAGCCGGTAGATCTTGAGCGAAAGTTCGTGCGACATGGCGGGTGTCATTGGCGTTCGCGTTCTGAAGCAACAAGACAGCGCTGCCCGCTGGTGGTTCCGCGGCATGAGGAATTTTCTGCCGGCCGCGCGAGGGTCGGGCACCCTGGCCTTTGTTGAAAATTTGCGAGGCGCGGCGGAACTTTCGCCAACTCGCGCCACAGTCGAGTCCAAGCGGGCGTGCGGTGGGGCCCGAGCCCGCGCCGGCGCGGTTTGGAGGCGATTTCGCTGGCGCCGGGTCCCTGCGGTGTGGCAACAGCTTTGGGATGAAACGCAGGATCTGGCTCGTCGGCGCGCTGGCGCTGCTCGCGTGTCGTCTGCGCGCCGACGGGCCCGCCCCAACGGATCGCGCCGCGCCGTTTTCGTTGCCGGACCAAGACGGCGCGCTGGTGAGTCTGGATTCGCTGACGCGCTCGGGCGCCACGGTCCTGGTTTTCTACCGCGGCCATTGGTGACCCTTTTGTCGCCGGCAGTTGGCCGGCCTGCAGAAGATCCTCCCGCAGTTGCGCGCACGCGGTGCCAGCGTCGTCGGAATCTCGGTCGACGAAGCGCCCGAGTCGCGGATCCTACGTGCGACGCTCGGTCTCGAGTTTCCCCTGCTGCACGACGAAGAGGCGGCGGTCGCAGCAGCGTACGGCACGCGAATGGCCAGCGAGTTGCTGGCCATCCCGTCGGTGTTCGTCGTGGGCAGCTCGGGTGTGATCGTCTGGCGCCACATTGGCGAGTACGTTCCCGACCGACCGACGGCCGACGCGGTGCTCGCCGCCGTTGATCGAGCGCGCTAGCCCGCCGCCCGAGCGGTCGGCGCTCGGACCTGGCGCGGCTCGCTCGTGATCGGGCATGATGGCGCGTAGCTCTTCGGATGCCGAACACCCTCGAGAGTCGCTTGCGCCGCGTCGCTGCGTACCCCGGACTGGGGCTCGCCCTGTGGTTGAGTCTGGGGCTGGGCCTGGGGTGCGCCGGCTCTCCAGACCACGTGGCTGCGGCAGGCTCGAGCGACGACGGTAGCTCCGAGGGTGGCGTCGAGACCTCGAGCACCGGCACCGGCGCAGAGATCCCCGCGTGCGTTGTCGAGTCGCGCGAACCGGTGCGCCGGCTCTCGGCGTTCGAGTACACCCGGGCGGTGTACGATCTGGTCGGCGTCGAGATCGACGAGGCCGGGTTGCCGCCGTCGTCGGTGACCACGGTGTTCGCGACCGAGGATGCCGCCCTGGGCAGCTCGGCGTTGCTGGTCGACGGCCAGTTCGATGCGACAGTGGTGGTGGCCCAGGCCGTGCTCGCGCGCTTGCAGGCCGGCGAAAGCGCTGCGTTCATGGGCTGCGCCGCGATCGACTCCGCGTGCGTCGACACCTGGATCGCGGGGTTTGGAAAGCGGGCATATCGCCGCCCGCTCGGCGAAGACGAGCGCGCACGAATCCGCGGGCTCTACGATGAGATTGCGGCCGTAGACGGCGTCGAGGTGGCGGTTTCCGCGACCGTCCAGGCGCTGTTGCTGTCGCCGCGATTCGGTTTCCACGTCGAGGAACAGACCGCCGACGGTACGCCCGACGACTACGCAATCGCCTCGCGAATCTCGTTCTTCTTGTGGGCGTCGATGCCCGACGACGAGTTGCTGGCCGCGGCCGACCGCGGTGCGCTGGCCGATTCGACCGAGCGCGCCGCACAGGCCCAGCGATTGCTCGCCGATCCTCGCGCCACCGCGCGAGTCGCCCGTGCCTACCGTGAGCTGCTCGGCCTCGACGTGATCGCGACCATCGAGCCGCTCGACCCCCGCTGGTCCGAAGCGCTGCGCGAGGAGATGGGCGCCGAGATCGACCGGTTCGTCGCCGCGACGATCTTCGAGCACGAGGGCACGCTCGCGGCGTTGTTCACCTCGCGGTGGGTCGACGCGGGGCCCGAGCTGCGCGCGCTCTATGGTCTCGGCGCGGCTCCCGGCGAGGCCGAGCTGCCGCCCGAGCGCGCGGGTCTGCTGACACGCGCCGCGTTTCTGGCCGGCACGTCGCGCGGCGCGTCGCCCTCACCGATTCTACGGGGCCTCGCGGTCCTCGATCGCGTGATGTGTACCGCGCCAGCGCCACCGCCGGCGTCGGTGCCCCAGGCACCGGCTGCCGAGGATGGGGTGACCAATCGCGACCGCTTCGAGCAGCACACCGCCGATGCGGCGTGCGCATCATGTCACCAACAGATCGATCCAATCGGCTTTGCGTTCGAGGGCTTCGACGCGATCGGGGCCTACCGCACCGTCGACAACGGCCAGCCCATCGACGCGAGTGGAGCGGTGCTCGGCACCGACGTGGTCGGTGCCGCCGAGCTGTCGGCCGTGCTCGCGCACAGCGACGTCGTGGCGAGTTGTGCCGTCACGCAATGGCTCCGCTCGACGCTTGGGCACCCGCTGCGCGAGGGCGAAGCCTGCGCCCGTGACGAGCTTGCGGCGGAGTTCGTCGCCGGTGGGGGCGATATTCAGGACCTGCTCGTCGATGTCGCCGCGAGCCCGCTGTTCGTACAGTGATCGCCGCACGCCGCACCCCGCTTCACCCAGCCATGTCCCCCGCCCACTTCAACCGCCGATCATGCCTGCGCTTTGGCGGAGCGTCGGCGTTGGCGTTGGGCCTGGGGCCGCGGGTCGCGAAAGCCGCCAGCAAGCCCAAGCGCATCATCTTCTGCGTGCAGATGCATGGTTTCTTTCGCCCGAACCTCGAGCTCATTCCGCCCGGACGCTCGGCGGGCGAGGCCTATGAGATGGCCCTCGATCCGGCAGGGTTGTCCCCGATCCTCCAGCCGCTCGCGCCGTGGGCAGATCGTCTGCTGGTGCTCGACGGTCTCAGCCTCAACAGTGCTATCGCCGACTACTGGCAAGCGGCAAGCAACCCGCATGTCCCGGCACACATCCATCTGCTGACCGGTGCGCCCTCGGCCGAGTACGATCTCGACGGCGCTGCGAGTGCCGCCTCTGTGGATCAACGCATCGCGGCGCACATCGCTTCCCAGGCGGGCGCACCCGCGTTCGGCTCGGTCGAGGTCGGCCTTCGGATCGGCGGGGCGCTCGAGCTGGGCGCCTACAACTGGAGCGGGCCGTCGACGGCGCTGCCGTACCTCTACGAGCCGTCCGGGCTGTTCGATCTGCTGTTCTCCGACCTGGGTAGCGCCCGCGGTTCCACCGGTCTGCCAGCGTGGCGCGAGCGGCTCGCACGGTTCGCATCGGACGAGCACGCGGCACTGCTGGCGCGAAGGACCGGCGCCAGCGCTGACCGTCTGTCGGCGCATCGCGACCTGCTCGCCGCACTCGCAGATCGATTCGCCGGGCTCGGCGCGCTGGCATGCGTGCCACCCGAGCGCCCCCAACCCAGCCTGAGCTACGCGAGCCGGTACGCCGATCACGGCTCGGTGATCGCGGCTGCCTTCGCCTGCGACTTGACGCGCGTGGCCACCATCGCGTTCGAGAGCCAGGCTGCGATCGACTGCGGCGGCGCAGCGGGTACCGACTTGCACGCGGACTACGCCCACTCGACGACCGAGGACAACCCGACGGGAAGCGAACAGGCCGACGGCGTGATGACCGAGGCCTCGAGAAACCACGCCGGTCATATCGCGACGCTGCTCGCATCGCTCGCAGCCATCCAAGAGGACGACGGCTCGACGCTTCTGGACCACACCATCGTGGTGTGGACCAGCGAACTCGCGCGCGGACTCCATCAGGGCTCGCGTGCGTACTCCGATTTCCCGTTCATCCTCGCGGGCGGCGGGGCGTTCGACATGGGTCGCTATGTCTCGTATGCCCAGGACCACGCGCCGCCCATGGGCGTGGCGCCCGTGGGCCCGCAAGCCGTGGGTCCTTCGCACAATCACCTGCTGGTGTCGCTGTGCCAGGCGATGGGTTTGGACGACGTGACCTCGGTCGGTGTCGAGTCTGTGGCGCTGGTCGACGGTACCGAGCTCGACTGCACGGGGCCGCTCGAGCGCTTGGTGTGAGCGCAAAAGACCGGCCCTGGGGCCAACCATGGATTTTCGCGAGTGGGCGGGAACCCTAAGGCGGTGCCCCGCGTGGTCCTCGAGGTGCTCCCCGGATCCGACACAGATTTGGGCCCAGCCGGCCAAGGAACCCAGGCGATGAACGCGGATCCGCTGGCGCTCGATCCCTGGTCCCACACTCCGGTCGTCCGTCGCGCCCTGCGGCGCCTGGGCGTCCCGCAAGAGGCTCTCGATGATGCAGTGCAGGATGTCTTCACGGTGCTGGTGCGTCGCGAAGCCGATTTCGATCGGACGCGATCGCTGACCAACTGGCTGTGGGGCGTTGCGCGCGGCGTGGCCGCGACCCATCGGCGTTCGGGCTCTCGCCGCGCGCGTCTGCTCGAGGCACTCGCGAGCGCGCCGATCGAAGCACCCGATCTCGACGACGTGATCGCCCGTGCGGCGGCGACCGCTCGCGTCACCGAGTTCGTCGAGCGGTTGCCAGCCACACTGCGCGAGGTCTTTGTCCTTGCGCACGTGCATGGTCACAGCGGGCCCGAGATCGCGGCTGGGCTCGGCATCAACCTCAACACTGCGTATGCACGGATCCGAGCGGCGCGCATCCGCTTCGAGGCCGAGTTCGCGCCCCGCGAGACCACGTCGCTGGGCACACGCCTCATGCGGGCCTTCGCGCCAGTGTTCGCGGCGTCGTCGAAGTCGTTCGCAACCGCGAGCTTGAGCGCGTCGCTGGTGTGGGTCGGTGCGACCCTGCCGGTCGCCACGGTGCCGGTCACTGCGCCCACGGTGTCAGTGGCGGTGCAGGTGGCGCCCGTGGAGCTCACCGAGGCGCCGTCACGACCCGCGCGGACACGGACGACGTCGCCGGTGGCCAAGCAACCAGTCATGCTCGACGCCACGATCGCAACCGCGGCACTTGGCGTGGCACGGGTCGCCACGCCGACGGTTGGGCTTGCCGCCCCGCCCAAAGCGGCATCCACCAGGTTCGTCGCGGGCGACCAGGGCACCGACGAATCGGCCCGCCGCAGCGACGCCGGCGGTGTGACCTTCTACGACTTCGTCGAGGGCGATCGGGCCCACGGCGTGGTCCAGCGCCCCGAGGGCGCCCACATCGACGCGCACACCCGCGTGAAGTTTCCGAGCCTGATCTCGGTGCGCCCGCACTTCATGCCGGAGCTCGTTCGTCTCGCGAAGGATCTGTAGCGCAGGCTCGAGGGTGGGCGCACGCGAACCCAGCCGGCCCCAAAGCGAGGTACATTCGCGGCACACGCCGCATGCGGATCTTGTACCTCTCGCAGTACTTCCCGCCGGAAATGGGGGCACCAGCGGCGCGGGTGTCCGAGCTCTCCGCCCGCTGGGTCGAGCGTGGACATGATGTCACCGTGCTCACCGGCATGCCGAACCATCCCACCGGTGTGGTGCCCGAGGCCTATCGCCGTCATCTGATGTTGCGCGAAAAGTGGCGCGGCGTGTCGGTGTTGCGCACGTGGATCTACGCCACGGCGAACAAAGGGGTGATGCGTCGCGGGCTCGCGTACGGCTCGTTCGCGGCGTCTTCCGTGGTGCTCGGCGCACTCGCGCGCGAGATGCGTCGCGCCGACGTCGTGGTCGCGACCTCTCCGCAGTTTTTCTGTGCACTCTCGGGCCTGGCACTCGCGCGGCTGTGGCGGGTGCCGTACGTGCTGGAGATCCGTGATCTGTGGCCGCAGAGCATCGTCGAGGTCGGCGCCTTGCCGGCGTCGCATCCGATCGTGGGCACGCTGCGCCGACTCGAACGGATGGCCTACGCCCAGGCCGATCTGCTGGTCGGTGTCACCGATTCGTTCGCGCAGATCTGGCGCGACCAAGGCGTGGACCCCGACAAGATCAGGGTCGTGAAGAACGGCGTCGATCTCACCGCGTTTCGTGCCGACATCGACGGAAGTGCGATGCGTCGCGAGCTCGGTGTGGGTTCGGCGTTCGTCGTTGGCTACATCGGTACCATCGGTATGGCTCACGGACTCGGGACTCTGTTGGACGTGGCCGAGCAGCTGCGCGGTCACCAAGACATCGAGTTTGTCGTGGTGGGGGAGGGCGCCCAACGAGCGCAGCTCGAGGCCGACGCGGCTGCCCGTGGTTTGACCCGGGTTCGGTTCGTCGGCCAGCTCCCACGCGCCCGGATTCCCGAGGTTCTTGCCGCCACCGACCTCGCCGTGGTCATGCTCAAGGACACCCCGCTGTTCGAGACGGTGCTACCGTCGAAGCTGTTCGAGATCATGGGCTGCGCGCGACCACTGCTGCTCGCGGTCGGTGGCGAGGCCCGGCGGTTGGCGCAGGACGCGGGCTGCGGGTACATCGCGCCACCCGAGGATGTTGCCGCGATGACCGCGGCGATCCTCCGGGCAAAAGCCGAACCCGAGGACGCGCGGGCCCGCGGGCAGTCTGGCCGGCGTTTTGTTGAGCAGCACTTCGATCGGGTGGTGCTCGCCGATCGCTATCTCGACGAGCTGACCGGGCTTGCGGCACGCTGGCGACTAGCAGGCTGCTAGCGGGATCGAGCCCAGCGTAGGGCCGCGGCCGCGCCCAGTCCGCCATGCACGACGCCGAAGGTCGCCGCCAGGAACGGGAAGAAAAGCACGAAGCGATGGGGCACGGGGAACGCCAGTGGCCACCCAAACGCGAAGACGTGGCCAAGCGAAAGGCCGATCGCGATCAGCGTGACCGTGGCCTGATCGGCCGCCCAGCGAGCGGGGTCGGCGAACACCCGCACATGCAACCACGCGGCAGCGATGGCCACACCGGCGCAGATGAGAAGTGACGCGCGAATGAAAGGCACGCGCTCGTTGATCGACGTGTAGTCGAAGCTCCCGCGCACCACGACCCAGACCACGGCCGTGACCACCAGGGTGCCGGCAATCCACACCAGTGACCCCGCGCCTTGCCGGGCTCCGAGACCGCGGATCCTCAGGGCGAAGCCCACCGCGGCCGCGAGCAGGGCCAGTGGCAGCGCGATCCGCCAGTACCGCGCGCGACGGGCGTGGTCGGCCAGCGCGTTCCAGGTCGGCGGCTGGCCGTCGTCGAGCCAACCCGCGAGCGCCTCGGCATTGCGTTGTCGAAAGGCGTCGATCGAACGCCGTCGATCCTCGACGTACTCGGCGTCGAGGCCCGTGAAGATCGTCCACAACGCGTCGAGGTCGTCGTCGAGCGCGCGCATGTTCCTCGGAAAACGCAGGCCCAGCGCGACCGCGACCGTCGGCGCCACGATCCTCGCATCGATCGCGGCTGCATCGCTGCGCACGGCAATCATGGGTCCGGCAACGCACAGCAGCACGCCACGAATCTCGGGCTGCTGGGCACCGTGCCCGCCCGCATCGACGTGGCCATGATCGGCGGTGAACACGACGATCTCGCGCTGGAGATCGACGGTCTGCAGCCACGCCAGGGCCTCGGCGTCGACACGATCGACGGCGGCCCGGTACTCTGGCGACGCCGCTCCGAACGCATGCCCTGCGGTGTCCACGTACACCGGGTGGATCACCGTCACGTCGGTCCGTAGCTGCGCGGCGGCGTGAAACACATCCTCGTCCTTGGCGACCTCGACGGTGCGCGCAAAACCGGTAACAAAGAGCTGGTGCCACCACGGCAGGTGACTCGCCACGCCGACTTCGAGGCCGGCGGCCGTGGCCACCTGCCAGACCGACTCGGCACGCAGCGCGGAGGTCTCGTCGTTGTTCCGTGCGCCCGAGCGGTCGACCTCGAGGCCGGTGGACAACAGCGCGTAGATCGGACGAGACACCGTGTAGGTCCCGACGTCAGCGATGCGGCACTGGCCGTGTTCGCGTAGCCGAGCCACGGTTGCCATCGTGAGGGCCGAATCCGCCCGCAGGCCGTCGACGACCACCAGCGTCACGCGCGGCTGTGGCGACGGCAACGGGACGCGTACCGGGTCGACGACGTCGACCAAGAAATAGCCGTCGTGATCGGAAAGCCGCGGGATGTAGTTGGCACCGAGCCAGCCGGCGGCGCAGGCCACCACGATACAGAACAAAGCGAGGACCCACGGGCGCATCGTCGGTGCCTCCTAAGCACGCCGAGGCTAGCAGAGAAACCTCGATCGCGGCCGTGCTGGCCAAAGCCCGCGCGCTGCGGGTACATTTCGTCGCCCAACAGGACCTCCCGTCGATGATCGATCTTCGCTTGCGCGCCACCGCCAAACCCGTCGAAGCCCGCAGCCATGGGCAGCGTGGCGCTCGGATCCAGGGCAGCACAGGGGGGCGGCCGTGACGGCGTCGGAGCCCGAACGCGGTCGGGCCCGCGCGATCTTGTCGGTTCAACTCGAGGACGAGGTTCGCCTGGAGGGTCAGCGCGCAGGCATGGTCGCGCCCGGTGATCCGGCCCTGCTCGAGCGAAGGCTCGATCGTGCGCTCGAGACCCTGCGGACCCTCGGCGCGCACGCGACGTTCTTCGCAGAGGGGCGCCTGGTCGCCGAGCTGTCCCGATCATGGTGGCCTACCGTGGTCGCCGAGCACGAACTCGGTTGTCAGGGGTTGTCGCGGACGATCGTCGGTCGGCTTGGGCCCGAGCAGTTTGCCGACGATGCCCGGCGTGGGCGCGAGGCGCTCGAGGACGCCGCGGCTGCGCCCGTGCTCACCTATCGCGCGCCAGAGTTCTCGGCCGACGGCTGCGATCCATGGTTTGGTGAGGGCCTCGCCGCAGCGGGTTATCGCACCGACGCATCGCGACGAGTCGCGGCCCTGCCCGAACACGCGATCGCCGGGTGCTATGCGCTCGAGGGCGCGGGCGATGCCGTCATCGAGGTCCCGCTGCCCATGCTCCCGGCGAATCTTCCGATCGCCGGCCAGCGGGTGATGTTTCTCGGAAGTGCGGCGTTTCGCATGCTGCCGTTGCCGACCCTGCGCGTGGCCTTCGAGCTCGCGGAGCAGCAGGGCTTCATCCCGCAGGTGGTGTTGCAGCTAGGGGATCTGGATCCGCAGGGGCCCCAGGCCTACAGCGCAGACACCTCGACGTGGCGGAGCCGGATCGACCAGCTGTGGCGCAGTACCGGGCGCGGCGGGGTGATGGCGAAGCTGCAGCAGCTCACGTGGCGCTGGAAGTTCGACACGGTGGCGTCCGTTCGGCCGTAGGGCATGCTCACGTCCATGACACGACCAACGCACGCAACGCCGGTGACCGTGGCTCCTGTCCACCTCGACCGAGCGCGCGCTTGGGTTCTCGCCGTCGTCGCCGTCGTCGCCGTCGTGACCGTGATGGCCTGCACCGATGACGGCGGCGCGGTGACCAACGACCCGACCGACGCGACCACAGGCGACACCACCACGACCGGGTCAACCGGGTCAACCACCACGGGCGTCGATAGCAGCTCGGCGGCCGACACCAGCACGACCGGCGGTCCCGCTGTGCCCGCGCTAGGCCCGTGGCGCGTGATGACCTTCAACGTGATGTGCTCGAGCTGCACGCCCGACGGCTTCGAGCCCTGGGACCTGCGAGTGCCGCACATGGGGGACACGATCCGGCGCCACGACCCCGACCTTCTGGGTACCCAAGAGCTGTTCACTGGCGCGGAGGTCGAGGAACTCGAGGCCGAACTGCCGGGCTACACCAGCGTCTGGTTCGCAAAGCCGACGCCCGACAACCTCGACTACGCCGATGCTGCGATCTTCTATCGCACCGAGCTGTTCGAGGAAGTCGAGCACGGGTTCTACTGGCTGTCGCCCAAGCCTGATACCGCCTATTCCACGGGTTTTGCCGCGCCGCAGCTGCCCCGGCTGGTGGTGTGGGCTCGCCTGCGTGCGCTCGCCGAGGACTACGAGTTGGTGTTCGCCACCACCCACTTCGACAACAACGCGCCGTCGCAGGAACTCAGCGCCCCCGTGGTACTCGAGCGCACCGCCGCGCTCGGGGATGAGCTACCGGTCATCATGGTGGGCGACTACAATTCGCAGACCAACGATCTCGCGTACGAGATCCTGACCACCGGGGTCGATGGCTCGGGCCCGCGCTTCGAGGACGCGTTCGCGCTGTCCGAGCAGTGGCGCCAGGACACCAACCTCGACCCCGCGCCGCAGTACGATCCCGCGTCGCGGATCGATCATGTGTTTGTCGCCGGGGCGCCGTGGACCGCCAGCGATTGGGCAGTCGATCAGTGGGGCTACGGCCCGACCATGATGTACACGTCGGACCACTTCGCGATCTCGGTCGAGCTCGCGGTTCCACCGCCCGGCTGATGCCTGTGGGGACGCCTCACTCGCCCAGGGTCGCCATTGCCAGCGCGACCTGACGGTCGTGTTCGCGGGCGGGATCGTGGATCGCCAGACCCATCCGTACCGTCCGCTCGAGCAGCGATTTCGCCTCGAGGAGGCGATGAAAGAGGGCAGCGCGCTGGTCCTCGAGGACGCGGAGGCGATCGAGTCCATCGAGGATCGGCGCACGGACCTCGGTGGTCTCACGGCGGGCCTCGGATGCCCCGAGTGCGCGCACCATCGCACCCTCGTCGAGGGCCGCGAGCTCGGTGCCGATCCGCTGGAGTTCGTCGACGTGGCGCTCGACCGCAGCGATCAGCGGATGAAGTGGCTCGGTGAGCACCGCGACCTCTCGGGCTTGATCGCCCAGCAGCGCTGCCCGGTGATCGACCAGCCGCTGCACGAGCAGTGCAAGCTCGCCGACGACCCCGCGAACGTCCCCAGGCACCTCGCCGGCGAGCAGCTTGGCGAGTCGCGCCACCAACGGATCGGACGCGGGCAACGCAGCCGGCCGTTCACGCAGTCGATAGTGCGCGTGGGTCTTGCTCGCCGAAATCTGCTCGCTGGCCACCGCGGTCAGGGCAAACAGTCCGGCCATGGCCGGCCCGATGATCCACCACGACGACACGCCGAACGCGGCGACGGCGAACGCGAGCACCACCGTCACCGCGACCAGTCCCATCATCATGAATGCCGTCCGGACGGTGGCGGTCGGTCGCACGATGCGCATGCGCACACCGTGTTCGGAGGCCTGCTGCGCCAGCGTCTCGGCGGTCTCGCGGGTCAATCGATTGAACAGGCGCGCCGGCAAGCGGATGCGCTGGCCGCGTTCTTCCTGCGAGTACATGTGAACCGAGCCGATCAGGAACTCCGGGTTGCGAATCGGTTGCGCGGAAACATCCCCGAGAAATCCCTGCAACCACTTCAGCGGGGAAGCCTCTTCGTTGAGCTTGAGAACATCCAACGAGAACGCGCGCTCGCCTTCGGGTGCATGCTCGAAGCGCACGGCGATACGTCCGCACTTCAAACACAACCGCTGGCCAACCCGCAGATTGGTGCCGCAGTGCTGGCACACCGTGGTTTCGTCGGTATCCCACAGCGCCCAGCCGCCGCGGAGCACCCACGCGACATCGGCCATGCTGCTCGGTCGCCGCGACAAATCGGGCGAAAGACACCGTGCGAGCAGCTCTTCGAGCACCTCGGGTGCGTCGGGTCGCAGCCGACGCAGCGCGGGCAACCGATCGTGTTCGGCGAGCAGCGGGGGCCCATCGCCGAACGGCAGGCTGCCGGTCAGCGCTTGCCACATCATCACGCCCACGCTCCACATGTCCGAGCGTTGATCGACAGCGGTGCGCAGCAGTTGCTCGGGTGCGACGTAGGACGATCCGCGCAGCAGCAGGCTCGAGGCGGTGTGGCTGGACAGCACGTCGACCCGCGCGAGGCCAATGTCGACCAGCACCACATGGCCGCCAGACATGTACACGACCTGCTCGGGCCGCAGGTCACGGAGCACCACGGCCTGCGAATGCACGGCGAAGACCGCGTCGGCGAACGCGGCGAATCGCGTGGCGACCTCGTCCAGCGGCAAGGGCGCTCGCACCAGAAGCTCCGCGAGGCTCTCACCCTCGGGGTCGAGGCGAACCCGCCACGGCGCCACGGCGTCCTTGTCTCTGGGGTCGGGCATGGGTCCGGCCGCGACCGTCGGAGCCACACTGTGGGCGGTCAGTGCCATGACCCGCTCGACATCGCGGACGTAGCGGCGCCGGATCGAGAGGTCGCGGGCGAGATCAGGCGCAAGCTGCCCGACCACCGCAAGTCGGCCATCATCGAGGCGAGCCTGCCAGCGCGTCTCGGTGCCGACATCGGACGCCGGCGACGTCACAGTGTGCCCCAGGGGCAAGAACGGCAGGGTTTGGGTCATAGTCGCGCGACCTCTTCGAGGGCCTCGACTTGAGCGCGCAGCGGCGCGAGCGCGTCCTCGCTGCGATCGAGGCCGATGCGGGTCTGCGCCGCGAGCAGCCGAGCCGTCATGGCGTCGAGCGTCGCCGTCAGATCGAGCAGTCGAGCCGCCCACATGTCGCGCTCCTGCATCAGGGCGCGGTGCTCGGGGTGGGCAGGATCGAACAGCCGCTCCGTCATGCTGCGTTCGATGTCGTCCATGCGCAGGGCCGCGACCCCGGCGAGGTTGATGGCGTGCTCGAGTTCGGGTGCGGTTGCCGTCGAGGTGTCGGGGCCGCAACCGCGGGCGAGCACGAGCACACGTCGGACCACCGCGCCGAGCGCCTCGCGATGTCGGCGTTGCTCGATCCTCGGGATGATGCTCGGCAGCGCGGCAAGCCGGGCGCCCAGTGCGGCCGGCAGAGCTGCGCGTGCGTCGTGGGAGGTCTGTACCGTCGTGCGCCCGGCGGTCGCGCGCGAGATCCCATAGGCCACCAGCGCGGCGAGGCCAGCCAGTGGCGCCAGCGCCAGCGCCAGCGGGCCGTAGCCGATCGCCGGCGCCATGACGATCGCCGCCGAGAGGGTGAAGCCGCGGCCGGTCATGCGTCGCACGTGGGCGCGCATCGCCGGATGCCGCATCGGGGTCGAGGTGCCCTCGGCTTCGATATCGAGCCGACCGAGCGACGCGACGATGGTCTGCGCACTCGCGGGCGAGAGCCCGCGCACCAGCACGAACGGCAACCGCGGGATCTTGTGCTCGAGTCGTTCGATGGCAAAGCCGACCCGCGCGTTGGCGCGAAGCCACTGGACCAGGCGGTCGCGCCGATCACTGTCGAGCTTGTCCGAGATCCGTCCGGGGCCGAGGACCAGCACGGCGTCGGCCCCGGGTTCGAGTGCGACCGGCACGAATCCGCAGCGGAAGCACACCCGAACTTCGGTCAGGATGTCCGCGCCGCAGCCGGCACAACGCCCGGCGGCGACCTCGGGATCCGCGTCCGGGAGCGCCAGTGCGACATGGTTCGGGTCGCGCAACGTCGCGATCGCGTGCAGCACGGCGCCGGCCGACTGCGGGCGATCACCGGCGGCTTTGGCCATCAGCGCCGCGACCAACCGCTGCGTGCCGGTGCTGAACGTCGCCGGTAGTCGTGGAACCGGCGCGGTGCGGTGGGCCTCGAGCACTGCGAACGGCGTCGGCCCACCAAATGGCGGGGTGCCGGTCGCCAGCTCGTGCAAGATGCAGCCGAGCGCGTAGAGATCGGTGCGGGGATCGACCGCCATCGGATCGAGGCACTCGGGCGCCATATAGGGCGGCGTGCCCAGGACGGTGAGCGCGCCGCGATCGGCCTGGGCGAACGACGACGCGCGGGCCATGCCGAAGTCCGCGATCTTGGGGCCGGTCCGGTCCATCAGGACGTTCGCGGGTTTGAGGTCGCGGTGGATGACGCCGCAGCCATGCGCATAGGCGAGCCCCGACGCTAGCCCCCAGGCAAGGTCGAGCAGGGCGACTTCGCTGACCGGACCCGAGCAGGCGAGCTGGTGGGCGAGGGTCGGGCCGTCGACGAGCTCCATCACCAACGCGGTGTGTCCGGCGATGACGTCGGTGCCCCACACGCGCACGAGGTTGTCGTGGACCAGCCGGATCGAAAGCTCGGCCTCGCGGCGAAAGCGGAGCACTGCGGTGGCGTCGCGTTCATGCCGGGGATGCAGCAGCTTTGCCGCGTAGACGGCACCGGTCATCCGGTCGCGTACGCACACGACCCGTGCAACCGCGCCGCAGCCGAGCTCGGCCCCGAACTCCCAACGTTCGCCCATCGGTGCGGCGCCGGTCCATGAGGTGGCGACTGGCTCCATCGGCTCGGCCCGAAGCGACGCGAACGTCCGCCAAGACTCTACCCCACGGACATGCTACAAGGCCATCACACATGCGTGCGCTGGCGCTCGATGTTGGCAGCAAGACCATCGGGCTCGCGGTGAGCGACGAGGGGCGGTTGTTTGCGACAGCCTCCCACACGTTGACGCGGCGCGGCCAAGTCGACGACGCCCGCGAGGTCGGTCGTGTGGCCCGCGAGCGTGAGGTCGATCTGGTGGTGGTCGGGTTGCCGTTGGAACTCGACGGCCGCGAAGGCCGACGCGCTCGTGCTGTCCGAGCCTTCATGCACGCGTTGCTCGAGCATCTGGCCAGCACTGGCGCGGCTGTCGAAGTGACGACCTGGGACGAGCGGTTCTCGACGGCGGCCGCCGAGCGGACGTTGATCGAAGGCGACATGTCGCGTGCGCGTCGCAAGGAGCGCATCGATGCCATGGCGGCGCAGTTCATCCTGCAGGGCTGGCTCGATGCCCAGCGACGGGAGCCCCGAGAATGAAACGCGCGTGGTGGAAGCTCCGTAGGTCGCGCCGCGTGCAGCGGTGGATGCTCGTACTCGTCATCGGCACGTTGGTCGCCGCGGCGTGGTTCGTGCGGGCCTCGTACCAGGCGCTCATCGCCTATCCCGACCGCGCCGGGGTCGGTACGGCCAGCGCGATCGATGTGGTCATCCCCGCGGGATCGAGTTTTCCCCAGGTGCTCGAGCTGCTGATCGACGCCGGCGTGTTTCCGGCCGACGAAGCCACGAAGTTCCGGCTGTTCGTGCTGCACAAGGGCGCGGCTCGCAAGGTGACCGCGGGTCCCCATCAGTTCCGCGGTGACATGACACCCACGGAGATTCTCGACGAGCTCCAGCGCAAGCAGCAGCGCAAGACCCTGCGTGCGACCATCCCCGAGGGCAAGAACATGCTCGACGTCGCGCAGATCCTTGCCGCGGCCGGCGTATCCGACGCAGCGGCCCTCGAGGCGGCGATGCGCGATCCCAAGCTCCTGGCGCGCCTGGGTATCGTTGCCCAGACTGCCGAGGGCTACATGTTCCCGGACACCTACCAGTTCAACGTCGACGATGAGCCTGCGGCGGTCATCGAGCGCATGGTGACGCGGCATCGCGAGGTCTATGCCGAGCTGCGCCGGCGCTATCGCAACGAGGCCCAGGATCTTGCGGACGACCTGCAGTTCGACGATCACGACGTCGTCACGCTGGCGTCGATCGTCGAGAAGGAAACCGGGGCCAAGCACGAGCGCCCGCTGATCGCGGGGGTGTTCCTCAATCGCCTGCGTTTCCCGAGCTTCAAGCCCAAGCGCCTGGAGACCGATCCGACCATCATCTACGGCTGCACGGTGCCGGCGACCAAGTCGGAAGCCTGCAAATCGTTCGAGGGCCGCATCCGCCGGGTCCATCTGCGCGATCCCGACAACCCGTACAACACCTACACGCACGAGGGGTTGCCGCCCGGGCCGATCACCAACCCCGGCAAGTCGGCGCTCGAGGCCGTGTTCGCGCCCAAGAAGTCGCGGTTTCTCTACTTCGTGGCGCGCAACGACGGCACCCACCAGTTCAGCAAGTCGGTCGCAGAGCACGAGGCCGCCGTCGACCTGTTCCAGCGCAAGGGTGCGGTTGGCGACGGTTCGGCCGCTGGCGCTGCGGACGAGTGAGTGCGGCGAGCCTTCGCGGGGCCGAGGGGGCCGAGATGTCCGCCCCGCCGCGCTCGCTAGCCCGGGATCGCGCACTCGGTGTCGAAGACATTGTTGTCCTCGTTGCACTCGTTGATCGCACCTGCCGGGGAGTCCACGCTCGGCGGGTCGACGACCGCCCGCACGGTATAGGGCGGCTGGAGTCCCATCGGGATCGCGAGGGTCACGTCGAGAACCTCGAACTGACCGGGTGCCAGCGCGATCGAGGTCGTGGTTTGTCCGAGAAAATACACCATTGCGCCGTCGACCAGCTCGACATCGACCGGCGTGCCCGCGGGTATCGACAGGGCGCCGAGGTTGCGGACCAGGATCGCAACCTCGACCTCGAACGCGCCATCCACCTCGTTCACGTTGCAGATGCTGCCCTCGATGCTGGCGTCGGGAGCATGGAACAGCCCGTCAGGCTGCACGTTCTGGCGAAAGTTGTTGAGCCGATCGTTGAGCCAGTTGACCTCGGGCACCGCAGGCACGGTGCCGGATTCGGTGATGTGAGTGACGTGATACGCGTGCTGGTTCCAGACACGCCGCGTGCGGACCCAATTGTCCGACGCATCCTCCCAGACCACGACACCCTGGTTGGTGCCGTTCTCGGGGATCACGACCTCGGCGTTTCCGTCGTTGTCGACGTCGGCGACGACTGGCATCTCGAGTCGGGTATGGCTGTTGTGTGAGTCATCGGTGAACAGCACCGCACCGGTCGAGCCATCGAAGATCCGCATGGTGGTCTCGTCGGCATAGATCACCTCGGCCGCCCCGTCGCCCTCGAAGTCAAACACGCTGGAGCCCGTCACGCGGCTGCTGCAATCCTGGTTGGTGGCCTGCCACAACACCCAGTCGCCGGCGCACTCGGCCGGCAAAGCGGCAGGGTCACAATCCCAGTCCACCACGACATAGTAGTCGGACGACGCTGTGCCGATCTCGAGCCGACCATCGCCGTCGAAGTCGGCGATCGTTGGCGGTCCAGCCTCGTTGTTTGCGCAGTCGATCGAAGGGATCTGCATGCGGCGGAGCTCGGTGCCATTGTCGTCGAGGAGGAAGACCTCGCCGAGTCGGACGATGACGACCTCGCCCTCGTCGTCGTCGTCGAAATTGGCGATCGCACTGAAGCCGTCGCAGATGATGCCGCCGCTGGCCCCGCAGGGGCTGTTGCTGCCGACGTAGGTGTACTCCCACTTCACGGTGCCATCGTGTTCGTAGACGGTGTTGCCGGCCGAAACCTCGAGCATGCCATCGAGGTCGATGTCGGCGACAGCCGAGCTGGGCCCGAGAAACCCGTTGTTCCCGATGCCCCCGACGAAGCCGCCCAACGCTGCGGTGACGTCGCCATCCCACAACAACGCGCCATCTTGGCCGTCGAGGGCGACGTTGCCGATGATCACTTCGGCGGCGCCGTCGGCATCGAGGTCGGCGATCGAGATCGCCGCGCCTCCCCGGGTGTGGACACTCCACGTCGGATAGACGGTGTTGTGCCACAGCACCTCCCACACCGAGCCATCGGCAGCCGTACGCCGAAACGCGACGGTGCCCTGGACGGTGTTGTTGGCCGTCGAGGTCTTGGTGATCGCGACCAGCTCGGCGACGCCATCACCATCGAGGTCACCCGCCGCGATGCCGGAGTCGTTGCTGATGAAATAGCCGCTGGCGTTGAAGTCTGCGATGAGCTGCTCGTCGAGATCGGCGATGTGTAGCATCGAGCCGTCGGGCTGACACTGACCGCTGTAGACCCGCAGCGTGGCCTCCGAGTTGCAGCATCCGTCTCCGGCAAGGTCGTAGGTCAGCAGCGCGATGTCGGGGATGTCGTCGTCGGTGAGGTTGATGACGATCGGCGTGGCGACGACATCGTCACGCGCCGGCGAGGTGAGGCCGACAGTGCTCGACTGGCAGCCGATCTGCGGGTCGAAGTCGCCGACCGGCGGGATGAACTCGCAGTCGGGGACCACGTCGTCGGGGACACACTGGCCGGTGCCCTGCGCACACACCTGACCGACCGGACACTCCTCGGTGAACTCGCAGTCGGCTCCGGGAACGACGCAGTCGTAGGCGAAGCAGATCTCGCCCTCGGGACAGCAGATATCCAGGTCGACCCCGCAGATCTCCGTACCGTCGCACTGGGGGACGCAGGCTGTGCCGTCGCAGGTCAGCTCGAAGCTGCAACACACGTCGTCGCAAAAGTCGGTGGGCCCTTCGTCGGTCTGCCCATTGCAGTCATCGTCGAGGCCGTTGCAGATTTCGGTGCCCACGGGGTTCACGTCGGCATTGTTGTCGAGGCAGTCGTCGTCGTTCTCGACCCAACCCTCCGGCGGCGCGTCGCAGGTGAGCAGGCCGTCGTCGCTGTCGTCGCCGTAGCCGTCGCCGTCGCCGTCGGGGAAGTAGCGCGTCGCGTCGGGATCGAACCCGTCGCAGACGACCTCATCGGTGCCATCGCACGTCCACATCAGCTCGTCGCAGCCGTTGCACGGGGAGTCGATCGCCTCGGGCAGCGTGGTGCAGCCACCGCACGCGTTGAGCTCACCCGCGCATGGCGGACCACTGCTGTCGCTGTCACTGTCGCTGGTGCTGGTGCTGGTGCTGGTGCTGGTGTCGGCCTCGGTCGCGCTGGCGGCGGAGGTGCTCGGCGCCGGACCCGAGGACGAGCCGTCGAGGCTGGGGTCGATGCCGGTGTCGCCACTCGCGCTCCCGTCGACGCTCTCCACGGTTTCTCTGGGGCAACCGGTGGCCAGGATGACGGCGAGCGAGAGGCCCCCCCGCGGGATTCGAGTTGGCGTGCTCAAGTCAGGCTTGGACACCGGCGTTGCGGGCTTTTCTAGACGCCTGTCGATCGATCCGAAGGAGCGCGGTACCGGCTGGCGGTTCAGCGGCCGCGCGCGGTCGCGATGACCCAGCCGTTGCCCTTACTGAGCAACTCCAGGGTGGCGCCGCCGCTGGTTTCGACACTCGCGCGACGTTCTGACCGCGTCGACACCTCGCGCCCTTGCCACTGACCCGCCGCGAGCTTGTCGATCGCAACACCGAGCCCGTCGCGTTCGAAGACCACGCCGTCATCGAGTCCCGAGAAGATCAGTGCGAGGGCGTCGATCCGCGCTGGCGCGGAAGCGGTCACGTCGCGAGCGAGCTTTGCTGCCGGTTCTAGCTGTTCGAGGGCGGCCTCGGGGGTCGGCGCGCTGATCCCAAGCAGGCGCTGAACGTTCGCGCCGGGGACGGCCATGCGCAGGCGAAACGCCGCCATCGCCGGTGCGGTCGGGCCAGATGCGTCCATGCGCACAAGCGCCTGCGGCTCACCTACGCGGGTGAGAACGTCAGCTTTGTTTGCTTGATCGAATGTCCACAGTTCGATCGCTAGCGTCGGATCGGCATCGGCGCCGGCTCGACTCACCCCGACGACGGCGTCCAAGCGGCGATCCGACGGGGAGGTGAGCTCCAACAGCAGGACCACCGTCTCGCCGGCTTGTGCGGCTCGAGCGATGGTCGGGGCGAATCGCAAGCCAGGTGTGCTCTGCGCGGCGGGCTCAGGCTCCTCTCGTACGAAGTGGCCCTCGGGCTCCCGCGTACAGCCCGACGGGCCCGACGACACCCCCAAACAAACGCCCAAACAAACGCCGATGGTTGCGCCCAAGCGATCACCAGTGGCGCGCACGCAGCGGATCACCGCAGCGATCTCGCCGAGTCGGTCTGCTGGCGCATGCGCGGACGTTGCCCACAGCGTCGCGCGGTGCCTGCGGTGCGGTCAAGCGTGGTACGCTCGTTCCGGTGAACTGGCTTGAACCCTCGCGCTGCGAGCCTTGGCTGCGGTTGTCGGCGATCGTCCTGTCCGTGGCTGTGGGCGTGGCAGGGATCACGTCGGGTCCTGCGCACGCGTGGGCGACCGCCGCCCCCGCGGCGGGGACTCCGAGCTCGCTGCGCGCCGCGATTCTTCCGTTGGAGGTCGATGGGGAGCTTTCCGACGTCGACCGCGAGGCCCTGCTCGCGGAGCTCGTCGGTGGACTCGAGCGGGGTTCGTTCGCGATCGTGTCCCCCGCCGACGTGGTTGCGCGCGATGCCGCGGCAGCGGGGTGTTCCCAGAACAAGTGCTACCAGCGCGTCGCCAAGAACACAGACGCCTCGCACGTGGTCCACACCCGGGTGGTCGTTCGCGATCGCGACTACGATGTGACCGTCGAGCTGGTGGACGGCGAGACTGGTGCGGTCGTCGCGAAGAGCGACGAACACTGTGAAATCTGTGGCATCGTCGATGCTGGGAGCCTGATGGCGTCGGCCGCGGCCACGCTGCGGACCAAGCTCGATGCGCTGGCCAAAGGGCCCTCGGTGCTGACGGTGCGCAGCGATCCGCCGGATGCCGATGTCACGTTCGACGGCGAGATCGTCGGGGTCACGCCACTGGAGCGGCCCGTGGTCGGTGGCAAGAAGCTCGTTCGCGTCAGCAAAGAGGGCTACATCGCCGTCGAGCGCGAGGTGACCGTGGTCGACGGCGTCGCCGAAGAGATTTCGTTCTCGCTGGAGAAGGTCCCCAGCCGGCTACCCAAGCGCCCGTGGGGTTGGGTGTCATTGGGTGTCGGCGTGGCTGCTGTTGGCGCAGCGGGGGCCTTCGCCGCCCTCGACGACCGAAGCTTCGCGGTCGGGTCGGCTTGCGCGGGCGCCAAGAAGGACGCGGACGGGGACTGCAAGCGATTGTGGGACACCGAGTGGATCGTCTTCGGCACGAGTCTCGCCGCAGCGACGCTCGTCACGCTCGGCGTGGCGGTCCTGCTCACGTCCAGCAAGCGCGGGCGCAAGGCCAAGGGCGCCGGCCCGAGTCCCAAGCCGGGCAAGCAGTCACGCGGCAAGGCGGCTGCGAACTTCGGCGTCGGCCCTGGTTCGGTGTCCGTGCGCGGCCGATTCTGACGGGAAGCCCACGGGTCCGCGGGCCGGCTGCGCGCCGTCGCCTACTCGCCTAGCTTGGTCTTGACTCGGGTGATGCGCTCGTCGGCCTTGGTCGATCCGCGCTTTTTCGCGTCTTCGTATTGCTTGAGCGCGTCCCGATAGCGCAGGACCTTGTAGTAGGCGTCACCGAGCTTGAGCCGATAGCTCTGATTGCCCGGCGAGGCCTCGACCGCCTTCTCGGCGTAGTTGACGGCCTTGGTGTCGGCACCGGTGTCGAACGCGATGTCGGACAGCCCCATCAGCGCGGCCGCGTTTCCGCGATCGAACGCGATGGCTTGGTTGAACAGCGACGAGGCCTCCGCACGTCGGCCGGCGCGCAGGGCCGCGAGTCCCTCCTCGGCCAGCTGTTTGGCGCGTTCGGGATTTCGCTCGGCGCCGCCGAGCAGCTCGCGCGGATCTTGGCCGAGGTTGCGCTTGCGCTTGATCGCCTTGGGGTCGTCGCCGGCGTCGATCACGACCGCCGGTTCCGGAGCCGGCGGCACGACCGTCGGGTCCGTCGCTTTGACGGGCGTTGCGACTGCGACCACCGGGTCGGGGTCCCTGCGACGCGATCTGGGATTGTTGGCGCCCAGTGCGTTGTCGAGCATCACCGCGGCCTGTGGCGAGAGCCCACTCATCGCGGCCTCGATCTCTGCATTTCTCTGGGCGAGGAGCACCGGATCGTCTTGGCTCTGCACCGCGGCGATCAGGCCCAGCGCAAGCTCCGACTCGGTGAAGTCCTTGGTTTTTGCCCGGCGGATGAAGTCGAGCAGCATCGCGCTGTCGACACCCGCGCGGTCATACGCGTGGCGGTTGCTCGGATCAAACGCGAGCGCCCACAGGTAGTGGTTCGTCGCCGCGAGCTTCGCGTCTTGATCCCACAAGAGGTCGGCTTGGCGAACCAGCGTGCTCGAGAACTCGCTTCGCAGAAGCGAGCCACGCTCGTCGGCCAACCGCTCCGAGGCGCCCTCGAGCGCCTCGAGCTCACGGACCTCTTCGTACGCGGTCGGGGCTGTGCGCTGCTGGGGCGGCGGCAGCACCCAGTTGAGCTTGGCCGCGGCGTCCCGAGCCTTCGCGGCCCTCAGCTCGACCTCATCGCTCACGTCGGCGGGCGCCGGCGTTCGGCCGAACGCCAGGAACAACCCGAGGCCCACTGCGGCCAGCGAGCTTGCACCGGCGACCATGGGCCACAACCAGCGATTCCGAGGCGGGGCAGCCACGCCTGGCGTGGGCATTTCCCGGAGCAGCCGTTCGCGCCGATCGACGTCCGGTAGCTCGGGCAGCGGGAGGTCGTCCCAGGGCGTCGATAGCCGATCGGCGATCTGGGCCTCGCATAGCGCGGCCTCGAGATCGGCCATGTCCACGTAGCGATCGTCGGCGGATTTCGCGAGGCAACGCAGGACCACGCGCTCGAGCGCAGGCACGCTCGCGAGCTCGGGCCGGCGCTCACGCAGCGTCGTCGGCGGCGTCTCGAGCTGCATTCGCAGCAGCTCCTCGATGTTGTCCGCATCGAACGGTGGGGAACCACACAGCAGCTCGTAGGCGGTGCAACCGAGCGCGTAGACGTCGAGTCGCCCGTCGAACGCGGCCCCGCTGATCTGCTCGGGCGCCATGTAGTGCGGCGTCCCGGCGATCGAGCCGTCGGTGCCGACCGCGAGCATCGCCGAGATGCCAAAGTCGACGATCTTCACCATGTCGGCGCGGCCGTTCTCGGTGATCGCGATGATGTTCTCGGGCTTGACGTCACGGTGAACGACATCGGCGCGATGAGCCACATGGAGGCCCTTGCACACCTGCCGCATCAGGCCGATCACGCGACCGGGGTCGAGGGGCTGCCCGTCCGCGGGCACGAGGTCACGTCCGTCCAACAGCTCCATCGCGAAGAACGACCGGCCGTCAGGCAGCTCGCCGAAGTCGAAGACCTCGACGATGTGCTGCGAGCCGAGGCGACTCGCGGCCCGAGCCTCGTCGCGAAAGACCTGGACCATGCGCGGTTGCTTGCTGAGATCGAAGCGAAGGATCTTGAGCGCAACCTTGCGTTCGATGTCGACGTGCTCGGCCTCATAGACCACACCCATGCCGCCCTCGCCGAGCCAGCGCAGGATTCGATAGCGAGTCCCGGGGACGACCCGGCCGGCGGTGAGTCGGAGCTTCGGCGCCTCGGCCCCCGGTTCATTGAGCCCCTCCGAGCCATGAACTCGGGTCGACATATGGCTGTCGCGAGCCGGAGCCGGCGCGACGCTGGGGGCGGTCGGGGCGTTGGCAGCGGCGGTCTCGTCGAGCACAGGCCGTCTGGGGAGTTGGGCCGGCGGCACAACCCCGCCGGATGCGATCCGGGTGGGCATCGGAGCCCGCGCGGCCGCTGCCCGAACCGCGGGCGGAGGCTGTGGCGGTGCGGTCGCCGCTGGCTCTGAGGGCGGATCGGTCGAGGAAAATGGGTCCTGGGCCAGCGGGGTCTTCGGCATAAAAAATTAGGGATGCACGCCCACCGCACAGCATACCGGATCACGATCCCGTGATCGAATCGTTGCGCCGAACACTGTATCGGGTGCGACGCTCAGCGGTCGTTGCGCTGCGAAAGCGGCGAGACGACCTTGGCCTACACGGCGTGAAACCTCAGCGTCGGCGCCGGCGCCGTGCCAGCCCCAGCAACGCGAGCGCCCAGGCCCAGTGCGCGGCGGTCCGGTCGCTGGGGCCGACGTTGCAGACGCAGCCCTGTGCCTCGTCCGAGTCGAGGCCATAGTCCGGCGGCAGCGCGCCATCGCCCCCATCGTCGAACGCCCCGTCTCCGCCCGATCCGGCGTCTCCTCCAGCGTCGCCCGAGTCACCACCGGAGTCCAGCGGGCCCTCGCCGCCGTCACCCCGCGAGTCGTTGCCGGCCGAGTCCGCGCCCGAGTCCGCTGCTCCGGCGCCGACGGTCACCGTCACCGTGTCACTCATGGACACGTTGCCGGCCGCATCGGTCGCCTCGACGTAGAACACGTACGTGCCGGCCGGGGCATTGCTGACCGTCCATCCATAGGGCGCCGAGGAGTCGCTCTCGATCTCCTCGTCGTTGTTGTAGAGCAGCACCTGATCGACGGCCATGTCGTCGCCGGCATCGACCGTGAGTTCGAAGGTCGCGCCCTCGTCGAAGCTCGAGCCATCGGCGGGTGCCGTGATCGTCACCGTGGGTGCCTGGGTGTCGGGCTGCGAGCCGCCGAACAGGGTCATCAATTCGCGGTGGGAGTTCTGCTGGCCTTGTGAGCCGCATTCTGCGGCGTGCTGATTCCCGCACAGAACCCCGCCAACGACGGTGAGGCAGTTGTCCGTGAACGACGGATCGCCGCCCGCGTTGTAGGGGTTCATCACGTCGCCGGGCTCGTCGACATGCTCGAGACCGTACGAGTGGGCGACCTCTTGTCCGATGGTCGTCGCTTGCGTCGATGCGTCGAACTGATCGTTCACACTGTGGAACGCATAGACGATGTTGTTCGGGGTCTGCGAGTCGTCGCAGTCCAGCGGCGCGATCCCGAGCACACCGCCCCCGAAGGGGTTGGTCGGCCCGGTCATGCACATCGTGTAGTTGCCCGACGCGGGGCGAGACTCCGTGATGATCACGTTGTACGCCTCCCAGTCGTCGCGAACCGCCTGCATCGTCGCGTCGCGCTTGGCGCCCTCGCCGTAGGCCGCGAACGAGCCTGCAAGCTGACCGATCTGGGTCGTGTTCGCGGTCGAGTCGTCGTAGCCGCCGTTGAGGTCGGCGCCGTCGAAGTTCACGAAGATGCGGCCTTGAGAAGCGGCCTGCGGATCGTTGGGCGAGCGCAGGTGGGGCGCCGAATCCGGTACCGGGATCGGCATGCCGCGCGACTGCCCAAGCCCGAGCTCGAGTACGCCCGGTGGCGGGGTCGGGGTGGCGCTCGGGCTGGTGTCGTCCGCGGTTGCGACCGCCGGCGAGAGCACGAGTGCTGCGAGCAGCAACGCGACCTCATAGCGGGGTTGGACGGACAGACCATTGCGTGCTGGGGGGGGCAGTCGCATGGCGCACTCCTGGTGGACAAACGCGGAGGTCGGACCGACTTCACCATGAAGCCGCTCCTCGAATCGCCGCGAGGACACCATAGGAGTCGCTAAGGATTCTGACAAGTCGCACATCACCAGCGGTTGTGTCCGCTCGATCACGTCGGCGCGCCAGAAGCAGCGTTCGCAGTGGGGCTCACGAACTTTGCAGTCTCGCGTGGACGCCACGCCTACATCCAGCCGATGCAATCCGCGCTCGGCCGCGCGTGCTGGTCTTGTTGTGCTGGTCAGGGACTGCGCGGCTCGGGTGCGGTGATGAACTGCGACCGCAGGCCGCTCGAGATCAGCGTCCGATCATCGCGAGTCAAGAGGATCGCTTCCAGATCGTCCTGCGACTCGACGAAGGCCATCCCGCGTTCGGGGCCCATCACTGCCACCGCGGTCGCGAAGGCATCGGCATCGGTGGCGTTCTTCGCGACCAACGTGACGCTCTTGCAGGAGTCCGCTTCGAGCAGCGGCCGCCCGGTCTTCGGGTCGAGGATATGCGCATAGCGCTTGCCGTCGAACTCGAAGAAACGCTCGTAGTCTCCCGAAGTGACCACCGAGATGTTCGAGCTGGGCAACGCGCCCACGACCCCCTTGGTCCCCGGCTTCTGCACGCCCACCATCCACGGCTTGCCGCCCTTGGTGCCCGACGCGTAGGTGTCGCCGCCACCTTCGACGACGTGGTTGGCGAAACCCCGCTCTGTCAGCAGCGCTGCGGCGCGGTCGACCGCGTAGCCCTTGGCGATCGCCCCGAGCCCAACCTTCATGCCCGCAGTGGTGAGCCGCCCCGAGCGTGTCTTGGCATCGAGCTCGATGCCGCGCCAGTCGACCAGCGGCAACCGTGCTGCAATCGCAGCGTCCGCCGGTGGTTTCGAACCCGGTGTGAAGCTCCACAGCTCGCCGACTGCATAGAACGTGACGTCGAACGTGCCGCCGGTGATCTCACTGACCTCACGGCTGCGCGCTAGCACGGCAAACAGCTCGGGAGACAGCGGCATGAGTGCTCCGCCGGCTGCGGCGTTGAAGCGGGTCAGCTCGCTGTTGGGCATCCACTCGCTCGTCAGCCGTTCAATGCGCGCGATCTCGTCGAACGCGGCTTGAATCGCGACTCCTCCCTCGAGCGCCGTGCGATCGGGTTCGAGCCAGAGGTTGATGCTGAAGTGCGTGCCCATCAGGGCACTTTCTGCGTAGATCGTGCCGTCCTTGCGAACCGGCGGGGCGTTGGACGCCGAGGGCGGTGCGCCAGGACTGGGTGTCGTGGACGGTGTCGCGGGTGTGGAGGGTGTCGCGGGTGTGGTCGGTGTCGCGGGTGTGGTCGGTATTGCCGATGTGGTCGGTGTCGCGGGCGCCTCGCCGCACGCGAGCGCGAACGTCAGCGCGAATCCGCGACAACAACCACCTCGTGAAGCGATCACGACCCCCCCGGCACCAGCGGTGGGGCCCCTGCAGCGCTGCGCCGGCGGGCGCGTCTGCGGCGAATCAGGTAGGGGCCGACCAAGACGAGTCCAAGCCAAGGCTCGAGCCGCGCACGCCCATGGTTGCGGCCCGGTGTCGGTCCGGCAACATGGCAGCCGTCGCCGTCGTCGCGGTCCGGGTTGTCCACGCCGACAAAGATCTCGATGGTGTCGCTACGCGACATCGCTCCGGAGGCTTCGATTCCGATCACGTAGGCCTCGTAGACGCCCGCGGCCAGGCCTTCGACGCGCCAGGTGAAAGGCGACTGGGTGCGCCCTCCGATGTTGGCCTCGTTCACGAACAGCACGACGTTGGCGAACGGCCGGCCGTCGATGCTCGCGGCCACGATGTCGAACGGCTCATCGACGTCGATCTCGTCACCGTCGTCGGGCGCGGTCAAGGTGATTGCCATGGATGCCGGGTCGGGAGGCGCGACCGGACCGAACCGCTGCAGAAGCTCGCGGTGAGAGTTTTGCTGGCCAGCGGGGCAGTGGTCGGCGTGCTGGTCGCCGCACACGATTTCGGGTGCGGGCACGACGTCGAAGCACGCGTCGAGAAACCCAGGATCCCCACCACTGCTCACCGGGTACATGATATCGCCCATCTGATCGACGTGCTCGAGGCCGTACGAGTGGGCGATTTCCTGGCTGATCGTGTTGGCCTGTGCCGAAGCCGTGTAGCCGTCACCATCGCCATGGAAGGCAAAGACGATGTTGTTGGGAAACTGGTCGCGGCAGTCCAGCGGTGCGACGCCGAGCACGGTGCCAGCCTCGAGCGGCCCGATCATCGCCATGGTGTAGCTGCCTGCGGTCGGTCGGGCGTCGACGATCAGCATGTCGTAGGCCGCGAAGTCGGTCTGCACCGACTGCAGGGTGGCCGCGCGCTGGGTCGTGCCCCCATACGCAGGGAAGGGTCCCGCGAGATCCTCGAGCACCGTGATGTCACTGCGCGCGTCGTCTTGGCCGAACGTGAGCGTGGCACCCTCGAAGTTCAGGAATACGACGCCGCGCGAGGCGAGTTGAGGCGACGTCGGGATGACGAGCCCGTCATCGACGGCGCCGGTCTGGTTCATCGGGACCGGATCGCCCGAGATCCGCGTCGGCCTGGGCCCGTCCAGTGGCGCGGCGAGCTCCATCGCGAGCGCCATCGTCATCAGCACCGGCACGTACGTCATGGTCTACCGCGCAAGCGCCCCTCGTGCCACTGGCCGGGTTTGTCCGATGACGCCAAGCTCGATCGTGGAGCAGACCCGCTCGGCGTGGGGCCACGCCGCCGGGCCAACGCCGCGGCGCCGATCGAGCGCTGCCCACCGTCAGGGCTTGCGACGCGGCGGTGGTGGCGGCGGCCCCGCGGGCGCGCCCGGCGGTGGCGGCAGCAAGGCACGGATCCGCTGCATCGTGTCGCCCGGCGCAAATGCGGCGCCGGGCTCGTCTTGCGACTCTTGCAGATCATCGTCGTCGATCTCGGTGACGCTGTCCTGGGGGCCGGCAAACTCGAGAACTTGGTCGAGCAAGGCGTCGAGCTCATCGTTGGCGGACGACACCGTCGCTGGTTGCTCGAGCAACGCGAAGATCTCGGCGTCTTCGGTGGTCAGCGACATCATCGACATCGACGAAGAGGCTCCGCCGGACCGCGCGGCGCGATCGGTCGGTTCCGCGCGAGGATCCGTGCGTGGGCGTGGGCCTTGGCCACCGACCTCGTCGTCGTCGGGCGAGGCAGTATCGCCAGGGCCCTCGGCGTCGACGTCGATGTCGATGTCGACGTCGACGGAACTCGCCTGTTCGACACGCTCGGCGGCCGTCCAGAGCTGGTCGAGCTCGGGCCATCGACTCCAATACTTGCCGGCCGTACCGGAGGTCGCCTGGCCACCACTACCGGCGGTCGGGACGCGGACCCGGATGAGCCCCGCGACCACCGTCACGCCCAACACGTGGCCGGAAAAATAGGTGTCGACCGACTGCTTGAGCCGCCAGAACAACTCCTGCGGCTTACTCGAGTCGCCGATGATCGCCTTCCACATCCGCAACGGTCCGAGCTCGACGACCGGCGCAAACAGGAATTCGCGACCGCCGGCAAACAGCAACTCGAAGCGTTCCTGCTCGATCACGAAATGTTGCGCCGAGCTGCCGAGTTCGACCAGCGTGCGTGCCAAGTCGGTGCCGGTGGGACGAAGCTTGCCCAACCGACGCAAGCGGCGTACGACGTCGCGTAGCTCGGCGTCACGCAACACCTCACGGTAGAGATCCTCGGCCTCGGCCCACGAGCCCTCGAGCGGCAGCGTTGCCAGTAGCTGCCCGCCAGGCTTGGTCACGCGGAGAAGTTCGCGCAACGCTTCGCCGATGCTGGTGGCCTCTCCCAGCACGAGGTTGGCCAGGACGAGGTCGTAGCTGCCCGCCGACATCGTCGCGAGATCGTCGAGCCCGCCCGCCTTGATGTAGACGCGATCCTTGTGCTCGGACAGTCGCGACTTCGCGATCTCGCGCAGCAACGGATCGGGTTCGAGCGCGATGACCTTCGCCGAACTCGGCAGGCGGTGCATGAGCTCTGCCGCAGTGCGACCCGAACCTGCGTGGACGTCGAGCACGAGCGCAGGGCTCTCACCCGCGAGGTGACGCCACATCATGCGTGCGAAACGATCGTGCCACAGCGGTGCGATCTCGCGATCGATGACGCGTGCGGTCCGCTCATCGCGGGGTTTCGGCGCTGCGGCCACGGCGGGAATCTACCAGCTCACACGCCGTCGGGCACCATGATGACGGAGAACTCGAGAAAGCCGTTGAACTCGGGGTCGAGCGCGGTGTCGCAGGTGTCGCTGTCCTGCGAGAAGCAATAGTCGAGATCGAGGTTCACGACCCATGCGCGGGTCTTGAACTCGTCGTCGACCGGCGCGTTGGTCGAGAGGCGCACCCCGTGGGTGAGATTGTCGTTGGTGCCATCATTGCCCAGGGCCGCACCGACGATCACTGCCTTGTCGGCACCCCCTGCATCGGTGAGGGCGAAGGGCGACGCGTTGATGAAGAACTGGAAGCTGAAGCTGCAGCTGTTGCCGGGGCAGTCGCCGTTGTCGGTGACCGTGAACCCCGGATCGCCGACGGCACCGAGCATAATCGTCGCGTCGGGGTTGAACGTGTTCGACCACGGCACCAGGGTCTGGTTGGGCATCCCGCCGATGTCGATCGCGATCGGGTAGGTGTCGGGCGCCGGGGTGTCGTTGGTGACGCAGTAGGGAATGAAAACCTCGGCCCCCGACTGGGTGCCGCGCACCACGAAGGCCCAGGTCCCCAGTCGCGTGTCGGTGACGGTGCCCACGACGGCGCAGGTTTCCTCGCCGATCGATACCCCCGCGGGGATCTTGCCGTTGCCGCTGCCGTTGGTGTGGTCGCAGGTGATGGGCGAGCCATCACCGGTGCCTTCGACAACGTGGGCGAGCAACGTGTCGGTCCCCGTCAGGCAATACGGTGCGGCCTCGAGGTCGAGCTGGATCGAGATGCGTTCGTTGACCTCGAGGCTGCAGCTGGCCATGCCGACGTCACCGTTGGTATCGGTGACCGTCAGGTCGAACATCGCCGGTCCCACCGTCGTCGGCGTGCCGCTGATGGTCCCGTTCGCCGCGTCGAGGACGAGGCCGTCGGGCAAGGTCGCCGCGAACGTGAACGGGCCCTCGCCGCCGGTGACCTCGAGCATGTGCGAGAACTCGGCACCGACTGCGGCTTGCGGGAGTTCTCCGCAGCCGACCTCGAGGACGCCAGGTCCGGTCGTGGTCCCGAGCTGATAGTTGTACGGAGCCTCGAGGTCGTCGGTGCAGGACGCGACCAGGACAGCGGAAGTGAGGATTAGGCCGTAGGCTCTCATGGGTCGCTCCGCGTTTGCCCTGCGGTCGGAATCACCGCCGGGCCAAGACGGCTGCGAGCGTATCACGAACGGCGCCTGGGCCGGTCAGCGGGTGCCGACCAGGGCGCAGACCTGGTCCGCCGCCTTGGGAATTGCGGCGCTGAGCACCACGGGGCCGGTGGGTGTGCAGAGCACATCGTCTTCGATGCGGATGCCGCGGACGTCGGCGAACTGTGCCAGGCGCCCGCGGTCGATCGAGCCGTCGCGAAAGAACGGTCCACACAGCGTCTCGTCCCGCAAGATTGCGTCCACCAGATAGAGCCCAGGCTCGATGGTGACCACCATGCCCGCGCACAGGTCGCGATCGAGGCGCAGGAAGCCGCGGCCGAACTGCTGGCTCCGCGAGCGGCCGGGGGCATAGCCGGCCCGATCGCCGAGGTCCTCCATGTCGTGGACGTCGAGTCCGAGCAGGTGTCCGACCCCATGGGGGAACAGCATGGCATGCACGCCACGCTCGACCAGTCCGTCGGGGTCGCCGCGGAAGATCCCGCAGTCGACCAGACCGCGGGCGAGTACGCGCGAGGCCTCGATGTGGACATCGCGATAGCGCACACCCGGACGAACCATGGCGATCGCGGCCTCGTTGGCGGCCAGCACCACGTCGTACAGCGCCCGCTGGGTGGGCGAGAACACGCCGGACACCGGCCACGTCCGGGTCACATCGCTCGCCCAGCCGCGGGACTCGGCCCCCGCGTCGGCGAGCACCAGATCGCCGGCTTCCAAGCAGCGGTGATAGCTGTTGTTGTGCAGGACCTCGCCGTGCACGGTGACGATGCTGTTGTACGCGCACTCGGTGCCGCGGCTGGTGAACTCGCGCTCGATCGCGGCGCGGACCTCGTGCTCGAGGATTCCCGGCCGGGTCGCGGCCATGCCGGCGAGGTGGCCGGCGGTGGTCGCCTCGAGCGCGGTGCGAATCGCTGCGAGGGCGTGGTCGTCGTGGCACAACCGCGCGGCGATCATCGCGTCGGCGAGCTCGAGGTCGACCGCGTCGAGGCTACCGACGCCTGGCGTGACGTCGTCGGGCCAGCGGCGATCGAGGCACGCTCTTTGGCGCGCGCAGGTATGCGGGTCGAGCGAGGGCAGGGTCGCAAGGTGATGGGCGCCGTGTTTCAGGATCTCTTCGTAGAACTCCGGCAAGGGTCGCACGCGCTCGATCCCGGTGAGGCGCGCGAGCTCGGCGAAGTCGGCGACCTCGCCGTGCCACAGCGCGTCGCTTGCATCGGGAGGCATCACGAACAGCTCGCTGCGTTCGCCGGCGAGCAACAGCACCGCGTCGGGCAAGGGCGTGCCGACCAGGTATAGAAAGTGGCTGCCGCAGCGGTACGGGTAGACGTTCGCCGGGTAGTTGCGGCCGCGCGGGCCGCCCGCGAACACCAGTGCCCGGCGGGAACCCAGCCGGGCGGCCACGGCAGCCCGACGGCGGCGGAACACTGCGGCGGGAGGCGTTGGGACGGCGTCGAGCATCGTCGCCCAGTTGTAGCGGACTTCCGCGCGCGTCGCATTTGACAAGCTCGGCACCCTCGGACGACGCTTGCCCCGCCGCGAACTGTGGAGAACGCTGGGCCATCGTCAACGCGCACGTGGACGCTGGGCCCCGTGCTGCAGCCCAACCGTCGGGTGTTGTTGTGGCTGACGTTGCTCGCCCTGCTGACGCGCTTGGTGTGGGTGCTGCTGGTGCATCCACCGGGTGAGTACGTGTTCAGCGACATGCGCAAGTACCTCGAGCGTGCCCAGGAGGTCGCCGAGTTCGGCATGCGCGTGGGCCATCGGGAGTTCGCGTGGCAGGCCTGGGGCACCCACGTGTTGCTGTCGATCCCGTTGCGTCTGTTCGGTGCGGACCGGCTCGAGTTCGCCGCGGCGATGTGGGGGCTGATGGCAGCGGCTGCGGTGCCGCTGGCGTATCTACTGGCAGCCCGGGTGTGTACGCGTCGCGGTGCGCCCGAGGTGATCGGAGTGGCGGTGTTGCTGTGGCATCCCAACCTCTCGAACGCGGGGTACTTCCTCAGCGAGACGCCATTTTTGTGTTTCGCGCTGGCGTCGACCTGGGCGCTGACGCGCACGTTGCAGACCGGACGCGGCGCGCTGCTCGCCGGTTGTCTGGGCGCGGTCACGTTCGCGGTGCGCCCGCAGTCGGCGTTGTTCTTCTTGCTGGTCGCAGTGACGTGGCTGGTCAATCGTCGCCGTCTCGCGCACGTTCGGGTGCGGACTCTCGTCATGGTCGCGCTGCCGTTGCTGGCGATGCTCGCGTTCTCGGCGTGGCGTTTTCAGGCGCACACCGGCTACTGGGCGGGGGTCGCCGAGAACGCGAACATGAATCTGACCGCGGGTCGGTGCCACAACATCGTCACGCAGGCCTACCGCACCGAGCATGAGATGACGCGCGCGCTCGCGAGCGACAACACCAGCGATGGTCGTCGGGTGAGCCTGCCCAACTTTCGCTTGGCGTGGAAACTACCCTCGTGGCATCCGCTCGCCGTGCGGCCGGTGCTGGGTGAGGAGAGCGTTCGCTTTGTCGGCTACATCGGCGATCCCGCGATCCATCGCGAGATTCGCCAGCGCTGCTACGCCGCGAGCACCGTGTGGCAGCAGATCCGGATGAGCTTCGTCAACGTGATGTTGTCGTGGTTTCTCGATCGGCAGTGGCCCGAGATGGAAAAGGGCCGCGAGTACTTTCTGCCGGCCGTCGACGTCTACAGCGTGCTGTTTCAGGTGTTCGTGTGGGCGCCGTCGATGATCGGGATGTTCGTGGGGGTCTGGTGGGTGCGGCGGCGGCCCGCGCTGGCGCTGGTTGCGTGGCAGATCGTCAACTCGATCGTGGTTGCGGGGATCTTCTTCGGGACGATTCGGTTGCGCACGCCGTATGATCCGTATGCGTTGATCCTCGCCGTCGAGGGGGCGCTGGTGGCGGGGCCGGTGGTCGCGCGGGTGGTTCGCGGGTTTCGCTGGCCGCGGTGGCTGCGTCGTCGCGGGTGACGGTGCAGCCACAACCAGGGCCAAGAGAGCCAAGTGGTTTCCTGCGGCGTCGCCTCAACCGGGTCTTGCGGATCGTTGCCGCTGCCACTGGCGAGACGCTATGCTGGCGAAGTGACCACGGGTGGGCGCGACGTGGTGAGCGGCACGCCACCCAAAGACCTCGCCCGCGACCAGGCGTGTCCCTCCGAGGACGCACTCGTCGAGTTCGTGGGCGGCACCGGATCCGAGGACGCGCGAGCGGCCATCGAATCGCATATCGATCAATGTGAGCGCTGCGCCGAGACGTTGGCGCTGTTCGGTGGGGCGTATGCCACCGCGGGTGAGATCGCCGAGCCACCGCCCGAGCCCGACGCCGCCGCAGACGCGCGGCCCGGCGATGCCTCGGCCCCGCATGCTCCACCGCTGTTCGCGGGTCGCTACCAGATCCGCGAGTGCGTCGGCGCGGGTGCGGGCGGCACCGTGTATGCCGCCTGGGATCCCGAGCTCGATCGCGTCGTTGCGCTGAAGGTTCTGCGTGGGCAGGCGACCGGCGGCAGCCGCGGGGCCCATCGCATCGCCCGCGAGGCGCGCGTCATGGCCAAGGTCGTGCACCCCAACGTGGTGACCGTGCATGACGTGGGCTCGACCGGCGACCACGTGTTCATCGCCGCTGAGTTCATCGAAGGCGGGACGCTCGACTCGTGGCGGCAGAGTCAATCGCGCAGCTGGGCGCAAGTGGTCGAGGTCTTCGTCGCCGCGGGGCGTGGGCTCGCTGCCATCCACGACTGTGGGCTCGTGCATCGCGACTTCAAGCCGCAAAACGTCATGGTCGGTAACGACGGCCGCGTGCGCGTCACCGACTTCGGCCTCGCCCGCCTGCAGCCAGAGCTCGAGCGCGAACACCTCAACGCGTCGCTGGATACCTCCGAGGACCCGACCATGTCTCCGGGGATGCTCGCCGAGACGCTCGCGACCCGGACGCGCACGGGAGCCCTGGTCGGCACGCCTGCGTACATGTCGCCCGAGCAATGGCGCGGCGACATCGCCGACGCGCGCTCGGATCAGTTCAGCTACTGCGTCGCGCTGTACGAGGCGCTGTTCGCCGGGCGTCCGTTTGGCGGGCGCACCGCGACCGAGCTCTCGGCTGCAGTCTGCGGGGATCCGCTGCCGCAACCGCCGGCTGCTCGGGTCCCGCGGTGGGTCACCCGTGTGGTGATGCGGGGGCTGACGAGGGATCCCAGCGGGCGATTCCCGGACATGAACGCGTTGTTGGCAGCACTGGTCGACACCCCGCGCCGCCGACGGCGACGACGCATCAGCGCGCTGGTCGCCGCAGGCTTTGTCGGGGTCGGCGTCAGTACCTACGTGGTCGCGCGTATGCCAGCCACCGCGGGCTGTTCTGAGCCGGAAGCTCTGGCAGAACTGTGGGACGCAACGGCTCGCGAGGAGGTGCGAGAGATCCTGGGGATCGAGTTCGACGTCACCTCCGCGGGCGTCGAGCGCTGGATCGAGGACTGGCGCAGCACGCAGGTGCAGGTCTGCGAAACCAGCACCGACGCGGCCCACACCGTCGCCGCCCAGGTATCGCTGGAGTGCCTCGATCGCCGGCTATCGAGCATGCGCGCGGCGATTTCGGTCATGCGCGAGTCGGGCTCCTCCGGCGCAGCACTGGTGGCGATGATCGACACGATGCCGTCACCGACCGAGTGCGCGGACGCGACGTTGCTTCTGTCGATCCAACCCGACCACAACACCCCGATGGGTCGGGTCCTATCGGCGATTCTCGCGGACGACATCGATCGCATCGAAGCGCTGCGCTACGCCGGCCGCCATGACGAGGCGATGGCGATCACGATCGCCGTGGTTGCGCAGGCTGAGATCGATGGCGATCACGCGACGCGGGCGCTCGCCCTGCTGACGTTGGGACAGCTGTATTCCGCACACAAGGATCCCCAGCTTGCCATCAACGCGCTGCGGGCAGCGACCTGGGCCGCCGAAGCCAGCGGTCATGTCGAGGTTGCCGTCGACGCTTGGGTCGAACTCGCGGCGGTCATGGGCGGCCAACTCGAGCGCTACGAGGACGGACTCGCTGCCACGGAACGTGCACAAGCCGCGCTCTTTCGCCTGCGCGATCCGTCGCGTTCGTTCGGCCTCGCGTCGAACGAAGCGATGTTGCACAGCGTGGCCGGCAAGTACGACCTCGCCCTTGCCGGCCAGCTCGAAGCGCTCGAGCGCGGCACTGTGCTGCTTGGTCCGCGTCATCGTCAGATCGCGCGGGTGCATCTGAACCTCGCGGCCGTGCTCAGTCACTTGGGACGAATCGACGAGGCCGCGGCGCACGCGGCCCAAGGCATCGAGATCCAGCGTGAGCTCTACCCCGGCCCCAACCCTGTCACCGCCGACATGCTCAACACGCTGGGCGCGCTCGAGATTCAGCGCAAGCGTTTCGACCAGGGCCGGGCCGCGCTTGATGAGGCCCTGACGCTGCTCGGCGACGGCTCGGAGAGCGTCCGGGCCACCCGCGCCAGCGTGTTGAGCAACCGCGCGGCGCTCGATCTCAACACCGGCGACGCCCACGCCGCGGTGGGCCGCTACGAGGAGGTCCTGGCCCTGTATCGCGAGATCCATGGCGCTGCCCACCCCGAGATTGCACTGGCGCTGCACAATCTCGCGGGCGCACTCGACAGTGACGGCGTCACCGATCGTGCGATCGCCATGTACCGCGAGGCCCTGGCGATGCGCCTGGGGACCAGTGGACCCGAGCACCCCAGCACAGCCAACACGATGCACAACCTCGGCAATATCCTGGCGCGACACGGAGACCTCGCCGAAGGCATTGCCATGCTCGAGCGGGCGCTGCAGATCCGCGAGACGTCCAACGTCGACCCATGGCGGCGCGCCTCGACGCGATTCATGCTAGCCCGCGCCCTCGAGAGGCGAGGCGACCGCGCGGCCGCGCTCCATCACGCCTCGCAGTCGCGCGCGTTGCTGCTGGGCATCGCGCCCAGCCACGCCGACACCCTCGTCCAGCTCGACACTTGGCTCGCCGGGTTGGCGCCCAAGACGCCATGACGTGAGGCCTCGCGAACGCAGCGTGTCGCCCGATGCGCCAGGCGACGAGTTCGCGCAGGGCTAGGCGCTCGCCCCGTGTGACATGTGACGCCCGTGTGACGTGTGACGGCAGCCGTGCCGCCGAGGTTGATCGCGGTCTTCACGACGCGGGTCACGATCCGGCGCTGACACGAAGCGGTGCCGCCGCGCCGCTGGACCCTCCGGCGGTTGTGTGGCAGAAGGCCGCCACAATCGCGGCCCTCCATGATCCTCTACATCGATGCCGAGCGGCCTGCGCCGCGGACGTTGCGACCGGCGATCGACGCGTTGCGTGACGACGGCGTCATCATCTACCCGACCGACACCGGCTATGCGTTTGGCTGCGCGCTGTCGTCGTCCAAAGGCATCGCTGCGCTGCGCCGGCTCAAGGGCATCGGCGACAAGAGCCCCAAGCCGCTGAGCATGCTCGTTCGCGACCTCGCCGAGATGGCCCGCTATGGTCACGTCGGCAACCAGGTGTTTCGTACGATCCGCCGGCTGCTGCCGGGCCCGTACACCATGGTGCTGCGCGCCACCTCCGAGGTTCCGCGGGCGATGAAGAACCGCAATCACGAGATCGGCATGCGGGTGCCTGATCACGCGGTGTGCACCATGCTCGTCGAGCTGCTCGATGAACCGCTGCTCACCGGATCGGTGACTGCGGCGGAGTCCGAGTTCGCGCTCGAGGATCCCGCCGACTACGAGAGCCGCTACGCTCGCGAGGTCCAGGTCGTGATCGATGGCGGGGCGCTGTGGCCGGATCCGTCCACGGTGCTGCGGTTGGTCGACGATGTGGTCGAGGTGCTGCGCGAAGGCAAGGGCGCGCTTCCGGAGTGACGGCCGTCGACGTGCTAGGCCCTGCGCAAGGTGCCGTAGCGTCGAGGCAGGCTCTTCGGGATGGTCTCGTTGCTGGCCGGATCCGGTTGGCTGCGTGATCGCTTGGTTCCGACCTCGACCTCGAGGCGATCACCCTTGTCAATCCCACCGCCCACGCAGGACACCACCAGGACGAACTTCTCGGGCAACTCAGGCCCGCTGGTGTGCGACTCGAGTACGACCTCGAATGCGCGCACGAAGTGAACGAAGCCGCAGGCGATCCCTTGCTTCGGTCCGAAGCGGCGCGACACCGTGACGATCGCGGTGCTGCGGCCCTCGGTGCGCGCGGCTTCTTCGTCACGGATCGTGGCCGGGATCGCGGTGCTCGGCACCAGGACTGCGCTCCGCGGCGCCGCGGCGGGCGAGGTGCTCGGCGTCGCGGTCGGTGGGATCGCCGTGTTCGCCGATGGCGGCGACGGATCGGCCGCTGCGCTCGGTGTCGCCGCCAGCTCGATCGAGGGTGCCCGATCGCAGGCCGCGATCAGGAGCAAGCCGAGGACTCGATGGGAAAAGCGGCTCACGACCTCGGCACCGACACCGCCGGCTGGGAGAAGTTCCGCGCGCGGGTTTCTCCAGCGATCGCACCCCCGGGGCAAGCTCGCCACGGCGTGCGACGGCGGCCTGATGCTGAGCTGCTCGAACCTCGCCGTTTCTGTGCTGTACGAGCAAGGCGTCGGGGTGCCCCAGGATCTCGCCAAGGCCGCAGTGCTGCACGAGCGGGCGTGCGGCGGTG
>CANLQR010000002.1 GCA_947492135.1 Deltaproteobacteria bacterium
CGCCACGATGTCGGCGGCCTCTAGCTCCAGCGCGTCGAGGAACGACGACAGGAACCCGACCGCGTGCTGACGAAAGTTCACCCCGCGTAGGTCCACTGCGGGAGTGAGGACAAAGCCTGGGCGATCGGGCATGACGTGGCGACGGCCGCGGATCGCGGCCGCCAACGGGGCCCAGAACGCGCCACACGCCCCGCCGCCGTGCACGTGCAGCAGTGGCGGGCCCTCGCCTTGGTCGAGGAACCTGGCCTCGAGTGCAGGATCGCGCAGCGTCACGACGCGCTCGCGGGGGTGGAGTCCGAAGCGACCGAACAGGCTGGCCTCGACGGAGCGAAAACTGGAAATCGGATCGGGTGTCGCCATCGAGGAGTCCCTGCCTCGACCGGGGTCCGACGTTACGGGCGCAGGCCGTGAGATCGAGGATGTAACGCCGGGCCAGTGTGGTGACATAGTCTACGGGGATGTCCTCCACGGACGATTCGAACGAGGCGGCGGTGTGCGAGCGGTGGCTACCGGCCGCGAGGATCTTCGCCAGACGCCGGCTCGGCGGTGCTGGGGACGACGTCGCGCAAGAAGCGATGTTGGTCGGCCTCCGGGCGCTTCGAGCTGGTGAGGTGTCCGTCGACGAGATGGGGGCCTACTTATTGGGCGTGTGTCGCAACCTGGCGCGAGCACAGCAGCGCCGGGACGCGCGACGCGACGCGCTGCTCCAGCGCTGGGTACCTCCGCGCATGAGTGGCGCGGAAGCCATTCCCATCGATCGTGCGCGCCTGCTCGGGTGTCTGAGCCGCCTCACTGCACGGGCGAGGGACGTGGTCATTCGCACGTTCGTGAACGACGAGGACGGGCCGGAGATCGCCGCCGCGCTGGGCATGACCAATACCAACGTCCGCGTGACGCGGTTGCGGGCGCTCGTGATGCTCCATGCCTGCATGAATCGAGGCCCGGACTCATGAAGGACCTGGAAGCCGTGGCGCGCTACCTCGGTGGCGAGCTCGACGCGGAGGCGGAGGCGACGTTCGAGCGCCATCTGTTCGACGAGCCCGAGCTTGCGCAGGCCGCTGCGTGGCTGCTCCACGTAGGAGACGCTCTAGTCGCCCACGCGGCCGCCGGTCCCCTCGTTCCTGTCCTCACGTCCGCGGAGCTCGACGCGATCGAGGCAGCGGGGACCCGCGTGTTGCACTGCCGCTCGGAAAACGGGTCGCTCCATGCCACCATTCCCTCGGACGTCGAGCTCGTGATCGCGCGGCTCGAACTCGATCTCCACGACGTCGAGCGCGTCGACGTCGCATTCGTAAGCCCCGCGGGTGTCGCGTATTGGATGGTTCACGAGGCCCCGATCGCCCGCGATCGCAGGGAGGTGATCGTCGCGTGCAGCGCCCACGTTGCGCTCGCGACGGGGGATCTTCGGATTCGCGTCACCGATCTCGATGGGCGCGTTCGCGGCGACTTCCTGCTCACGTCGACGCGCGCTTAGCCGCGAACACGGAGTCGCCTACCCAGCCGACGCCACGATGTCGACGTCCATGGGCCGGGAGCCAACCACCACCTCGCGCTCGATCGGCGTTCGGCCCGTAGTTAACCCGGAGTCCAGCGAAGAGTGCGCAGTGGATCCCCCACGCGACGGCGTGGGTCGATCGCATCGGTCGTGGCACCGAAGCCGAGGCGAAGCTGCACCTCGCGGTCGGCTGGACTTGCTATCGACAGGGTCGCTTCGACGAGGCGCTCGCGCAGTTCAACACCCGCGTCGCGATCAACGAGCAGCTGCTCGGCCCAGGCCACTACACCCTGGCCAGCGACTTTCTCACGATCGGATCGACGCTGAGCGAGCTGGGTCGCTACGACGAAGCGATCGCCTGGCAGCGCCGCGCGGCGAGTCGGCGAACTGCAACGCGGACTGCACGAACGCGGACTGCGGCGACGGGCAGATCAACATGACCGCGGGCGAGGAATGCGACGATGGCGGCGAGTCCGTCGACTGCGACGACGACTGCACGCCGGCGTTCTGCGGCGACGGCAACTCGAACTTCGCCGCGGGCGAGATCTGCGACGACGGCAACCAGGTCCCCGACGACTTCTGCGACAACAACTGCTACGCCGATTGCGGCAACGATTGCTGGGGTGACTCGGGTTGCATCACCGACGGCGGGCAGTCGGCAATATGTTGCTCGGCTCGATCTGGGACGCGACTGCCGCGGTGCCGGGGCCGCAGGCGTCATGCGAGCCGTTCGGCGGCGAAGGTGTGGGCTATAGCTGGACGTCAGCGGCGTCGCCGTCGAGTGCGCCGATCTGAAGGCGGCGATCGCCAGGTGCAGCGACACAGTCGAGGTGTTCCCAGTCGCGGTAGAAGGCGTGCCACAGGTCGCGCTGCTCGGCGGTCGGCCGCCACACGGCGGGCAGCTCACCGGCCCAGGTGGAAGGGCCGTCGGGATAAGCCGTGGGCCAGGCCCGGTAGGGGTTGTAGCCGCGGTCGCCACGCCATGGATTCTGGCCGGGGTCGAGCGGCGGCAGCTGGCCGACGTCGCCGACGCCGACGATCAACGGAGCCAACCGTTCGACGGTGCGGTAGCGATGCAACGGCAGCTGCCAGGCCTCGTCGATGAGCAGCACGTCGAACAGTTGCTCACCATTGGCGGCCGGGCCGAGTCGCGGGAGGTGGGACCGGTGCGTGCCTTCGAACATGTGCGTGGTGCTGATGAGCACCTGCGTCTCGGGGGGCACATCGCCGGAGCTGTGCACCACCGTCGCGACGGCGACCAACGCCTCGTCGATCTGGCCGGCACGGTCGGCGCTCACGTGCTGCCAGACAGGGTTGCCAGCAGCGCCGCCCGCATCCAGCGGGCCTCGGGAATGCCCGCCAACGCATCCGGATAGCCCAAGGAGGTGGCCAGAGCCCGCCGGTTCATCCCACCAACAGTGGCCAACTGTGGTTGCTGCGTTTGACCGGCTCGGCACGTGCGTGTTGTACTGCCTGGGTGAAACTCGACTTCCACCGGAGCCGCTGGGCCAGACGAGCGCATTGGCTCGGTTTCGCATCATTGACGGCTGTGCTGGCACTTTCGGGCACTTCTTGCGAGCGCAAGAAGGAAAAGACCGACGTGCCGGGCCTGAAGACCACGGTCACTCAGCCGGTGTTGAATCTGTTCGGATTCGAAGAGAGTTACATCCATCGGATCAACTTCAACGTGCAGCAGCGCGGCCGCTTGATCGTGGTGCGCTACGATCCCACCGCTCCCGATGAGGTCGCCATCCTCGACTGCCCAGTCACGACGCAGTACGAATACCTGGCAAGTGACGGCAAGCACCAGGAGACCATGAAGGTCCAAACGCTGGCCGAGCTCAGCGCGAGTGTGCCGCTGGGGGTCGCGCGCTTCGGCGGCTACGTCAAAGCCGGCTCCCAGCTCGAGTTCGTCTACGCCACGGTGGGCTCGTACCAGGTCACCGTCGATCCGAAGATCACCAGCACCGATCCGGAGTGCGCGACCGCGACCCACTATGTGGCGTCGCTGAGTGTCGGCGCATTTGAATTCACCGAGTGGAAGAAGGCCCAGGCCGGTGTCTCGGCCGAGGCGCGCGGCGTCGGAGTCCATGCGGACGGCTCGCGCGAGCGTGGGGTCTCTCGCTCGTGGGGCAGCCTCGCGGCGTGTGACCTCGCCGATCACAAGGGCTGTCGCACGCCGACGCAGATGCTGCTGTTGCCGCTACACGAGGGCGTCGGCCATGTCGACGAGCTCCCCGCGATGCCGACCACGGTGACCGCCACCCCCGTGGCGCCACCCGCCATCGAGCTGCGGGTCGACGAGAGCCGCTGGCGGCCCGGCCACCACATGGCCACCGCACTCGAAAAGACCCTCGCGTTCGCGCAGTACATCGAGGACTCGACCAAGTTCGGCTTTGATGGCGACGCCACGGCGATCCTCGCCGGTGTGCTCACCGATCAGGGTCTGCGGGTCGATCGCCCGCTACGCGCGGGTCGTCAGTATGTCGTGTTCGCGGCCGCGTCGCACGATGTCGACATCGACCTTGGGATCTTCGACGCCGCTGGCGAAAAGGTCGCAGTGGACAATGAAAAGGACTCGCAGCCGATCGTGTCGTTCACCCCACCCGCGGATGGGACCTATCGCATCCTGATCGCTCCGGGTGGTGAAGATGTCGCGACCTTCGTCGGCGTCGGCATTCTCAACGATGTCGATGGCTATCGCGCGCCGCCTGCCATGCTTCGCAGCTTCTACCAAGGCCTACTCGACTCGGGTGCCCAGGCGAATGACTCGGTCGCCAAGATGGAGGGCCGCAACGGAGTGGTCTTTCAGTCCGGCAACGGCGAGTGGGCGCTGCTGGGCACCTTCATGAAGCCCAACGAGAGCATCACGATGCCGGGGTTTCATCTCGCCGGAAGCACGATCGTCATCTCGAAGGCGCACGACAAGTCGCTCGACATCGATGCCGAACTGACCGATGAAGCCGGCCGCTCGTGGTCCGACAAAGAGAAGGACGCCGAACCGGTGATCATCGTCGACGAGCCCACCGCCGGCGCTTCGCATGCGCTCAAGGTGAGCTACGTTGGCGGCCAGGGCGACACCGTCGCCGGCAGCCTGATCTTGCTCGCGCAGTAGGCCGGGCTCGTCCACCGCGACGTGGCGCGGGCGTCGGCGTTCAGGTGGCCACCCGGGTTGTGCACTGTCGCGCACAACCGGGCAGTGGATGTTGTGTGCAATAGTCGCACTGATGAAGCGCGTTTCCTCTGTGTTTCCCACCGTTCGTGTCGTCGCGCTCACGTTCCCGCTCGCTTGTGCGGGCAGTGGCTCCGAGGACGCCCACACCGAGGACGGCATCAGCGACGACGACGACGACGACGACATTGACGCTGACGGCGCGCTGCGTGTGCCCGGGGACGCCGACGGGTCCCCTACCCAGGACAGCGTGGGGATCGCCGGTGGCGACACCACCTTGGTGACCTGCGTCGTGCCGGTGAGCCATCCGACGATCCAAGCGGCCGAGAACGATGTCTCGTGCACGACCGTGCAGGTCAATCCCGGTGTGTACTTCGAGAACGTCGTCATCGATCGCGATCTCACCATCGTTGCGACGGTGTGGTCGACCGTCACCATCGATGGCGGCACCACCGGTCGCGTGGTCGACAATCTCGGCGCGAATGTGGTGCTGCGCGGCGTGAGCATCATGAACGGCGCAGCGAGCTCGGGCGCGGGCATCCGCTCGGTCGGCTCGCTCGAGGTCTACGAGTCGCTGATCATGAGCAACGTCGCGCAGGGGATCGATGCCGTGGGTGGTGGGATCCAGGCCGAAGGCGACGTGCTGCTCGACGACACGATCGTCTACGGCAACACCGTACGGGCGCAGGCAGGGTCCGCGACGGTCGGCGGCGGCGGTGTCTACATCACGGCGGGTGACCTGGTGGTGACCAATACCAGCACGGTCGAGCGCAACCTGGTCACGGTCGCCAACCTGGCGAACTGTGACGCGCGCGGTGGAGGCATCTACGCGATCGAGGCCGGCGTCTTCGTCGACGGCAAGTCGGCGGTGTTCCAGAACACCGCATCGGTCACGGCGTCGCCCGCCCCGTGGGCGTCGGGAGCGGACGGCGGTGGTGTCCACATCCGAGGTGACGGTAGCTCGTTCACCCTGACGGATGGCCGGGTCGCCGCGAATCTGGCGCTCATCGACCGAGGCCGCGCCGCGGGTGGCGGCATGTACTCCGTGGGTACCGCGCTCGACATCGGCACCGCTGCCACGATCCGCAACAACACGGCTAGGGCGAACCTCGCGGGCGTGGCGATGGGCGGCGGCATCGTGCATGAATTCTCGGAGACCCTCGGGCAGCAAGCGCCGTTCGTCATCGAGCAAGCGGTGGTCCATGGCAACTCGGCGCTGTCGGCCGGCAACGCCGCAGGCGGCGCGGTGTACACGTTCGCAGACGTCGGCGACGCCGTGATCACCGTTGTCGACACGTCGATGTACAACAATCGTGCATTCGGGGTGAGCGATGGCCGAGCGGGGGCGATCGAGGCCCAGGCGACCTGCTGCAACAACCAATCGACGACGCTGGAGATCATCGACAGCACACTGTCGGGCAATCTCTCCAGCGGCGGGAGTGCGTCGGCGGGCGGCGTCTTCTTGTTCGCGGCCGCGGCTTCCGAGGCCCATCTCGTCGTCGTCAACAGCACGCTGTCGGGCAACGTCGCCACTGCCGTCAGCAGCGTGCGGGCCTTTGGCGGCGCCATCGTCGTCGGCGCCGAGGCTGCGATCCAGACCACGACGCTGGAGATCGCGAACTCGACGATCGCGAACAACACGGCCACGGGCCCCTACACGAGCGGCGGTGGCGGTATCTATGCACCGCGTCAGGGGTACAGCGGACCGACCAACATCGACATCCGCAACTCGATCGTCTACGGCAACACCGCGACCACCGGGCCGGACTGCGCGACGTCGCTGGTCACGGTCACCTCGGGCGGGTTCAACATCTTCGGCAACACCGCGGGATGCACCATCGCCGGCGCGACCGCGAATGACCTCGTCGGCGTCGATCCGCTGCTCGGCGCGTTGGCACCGAACGGGGGCCCGACGCTGACGCGGATGATCGCGGCGGGCAGCCCAGCGCAGAATGCAGCCAACCCCGGCGGCTGCACGGGCGCCGGCAATCTCCCGCTGACGACGGACCAGCGCGGTTCAGCGCGACCGGTGGGCGCGGCGTGTGACATCGGGGCGATCGAGCGCTGACCCCGAAGCAGCAAGGACTCGCGGTGCCGCGCGACCCCGACGTCTCTCCGGCGTCCTAGCCGGCCAACTATCCCCGACGCCGGCGCAGGCCCGCGAGAACCAGCACGGCGAGTCCGGCGAGCCCGCCGCGATCCGGCGCGCTACGGCAACCGCAGCCCTGGTTCTGGTCGTCGCCACCACCAAGCCCGCCGGAGATGCCTGGGCCGGAGATTCCACCCTCAGAGGTGTCCGCTTGCGGATCACCCGAGGTCCCGTCGTCAGCGCCGCCATCGTCGCCCGCTTCGGTGCCGCCATCGGTCGTGTCCGACGGCGCGCCCGTATCGGTGTCGTCGCCGACCTCGACGCCGATATCGATGCGCACGTCTTGGCTGTTGGCCTCGAGTCCGGCGTTGTCGGTCGCTACTGCGCGAATGCAAAACGAACCCTGAGGAAATTCCGGATCCCAGGACCACGGCGGCGCCGCGTCGGCGAATCGGCCCAGCTCGGTGTCGTCGTCGGCTGCGAGGATCACCAGCTCGACGCCCGCGAGTCCCCAACCCGACGGTCCATCGTCGGCCTCGGCGACGACGTGCACCACCACCGAGCTGCCTTCGAACGGCAGCGAGGCGTCCCCGCCAGGTTCGACGATGGTCACATTGGGTGGGCTCGCATCGGGATTCTTGTCGTCGAACGCGACGCCGCACGCCGCGGAGAACCCTGACAACGGCCCGGTGTCGCAGCCCATCCCCCAGGTTCCGCCGCCGGCGCCCGGATCGATGGGGAATCCCTGACACGCGAAGGTCGGATCCCAGCCGCCGGCGGGATCAAAACACGGCGTGACATCGATCCCGGACTCGGTCTCGATGAACTCGAGGCCTTGGGCAATGACGGCGGTGTTGTTGGCGGCGTCGCCACATTCGATCTCGTTGCCGTTGCCATCGTCGAGCGGCTGCGTCGACTGGATCGCAACCATCCGCCAGGCGTCCTGGCCGCCCTCGGCGGCGGGCACCCGAATGAAGGACGGGCCGCCGGAATCCCCGGGGCACGTGCCTTCACCGTTGCCGCCCTCGGAGAGCTGAGTCGGCCAGCCATTGGCACCGGTGAACGGGATCTCGTTGATCTGGGTCTCGACCCAGCGCTTGAAAAACTGATCGTTGCTCAACGACTCGCGGCCAAAGCCAACGCGGACGATCTCGGCGCCGGGCTGGATGAGGTCGAGTTCGCAGCCATAGATCGGTGGAATCGGCTCGACGTCGGTGACCGGCGCCGCGAGCTTGCAAAAGCCCCAATCGTTGCCGACCTGGTCGAACGCGATCGTGCCGTCGCCGTTGTCGATGAAGTCGGGGCTGCCCATGCAGTACTCGACATCCACCTTGGCGTTCGCCGAGTTGGCCGTGTCGCCGAATTCCACCTCGGTGTCGGGCTCCATCACGGCGATGCAGTGCGCCGCGGTGGCCACGATCTCCGGATGAATCAGGTTGCCCGTGCACAAAAAACCGTTGCCGCGCAGCACCACGACCGAGGGCCAGCCACAGGGCTCCACGGTTTGCCCGCCATTGATTGCCGCGGGGTCTGCGGGTGCAGCGAGCCCGGGACCGGCAGCGAGGAGCAAGGATGCAGCGAGCGTAGCGATGGTCATGGACCGGTGGACCGTAACACGGCACCGCATGGGGTTCGGTGGCGCCGGCTACGTCGCGCGAGCGTCGTGGTCTCGCGAATTCGACCGGCGCCACTGTGCAGGTGGGCCGCGGGTGGGCCGCGGGTGGGCCCCGCGGCGCCAAGCGACCAACTTTGACGTCGACGCTTCACGTGCGTCGGCGTCGCGCCAGGCGCCGCCGCACCATGGCTTGCAGATGCTCGCGCTCCTCGGGATCGAGCGCGTACCTCCACATGCCGATGCCGATGATCGCGGCGTAGGGGATGCCCCACACGAACACGTCGACCACCGCCGCCAGGCGCGGCGACAGCGGTAGCTCGGGCAGGCCGAGCAGGCTTCGTCCGGCCACCACGACCGCTGCACCCGCTGCGACGACGAGCAGCACGCGGGCCAGACCTGCACCTGCCCACCAATGCAGCACCGAGAGCCGCGCGTGGCGGAAAAACGCCCGCATGAACCACACCGCGCCGACGATCTGCGCGGCCGCTCGCGACCACACCACCGCCTCGAAGGGCGCGATGCCGACAAGCGCCACCAGCAGCGCAACCGCGACGCCCGATGACACCATCGCAAAGATGAACTCAAACCTCACGTTGCCTTGGGCACGAAGACTGATCGAGTGCACCGCCGTCTGCTGCGTGAACAGGTTGGACAGCACCAACACCTGCACCGCCCACGCGGCCAGGGGCACATCCTGTCCGGTCCACGCCAGCAGCGCGGGCCTGGCAGTGGTCGCAAGGAATACCGCGACCGAGCAGCCGACGATCGCGACAGCCTTCCAGCTCCGCTGCAGCACCTCGCGCTCGCGGGCGTGTTCGCCACCGGCCTGGAGATCGGCGAACACCGCCAGCAGTGGCCCGACGACCGCCGTCACTGGCGTGCGCGCCAGCTGGACCAGCTTGTCGGCCAGGCCGTACAGCGCGGTCGCCCGGGGATCGATCATCACGGACAACAGCACCTTCACGCCCTCGGCGATCACCACGTGGACGAACGCGAGCAACTGCATCGGCCCACCGATGTGCATCACCGCGCGCAAACCGGCGCGTGTCGCATACAGCGGTGAAATCTGCACTTGCGGGTCTTCGCGCCGCACCCACCGCAGCCCGAGGGAAAAGCAGGATAGCTGGCCCACCGCATAGCCGATTGCCATGCCGACGAGGCCATGGTCGGTGAGCAGCAGCGGGACTGTGACCACAAACTCGACGAACGACGCGAGGATCGTCAGGCGGTGGGTGAGGTCGATCCTCTGGAGCCCTGACAAGATCTCGAGTGAGCAGCCGATCGTGAGCCGCAGGACCAACACGGTCATCACGATCATCATCGCGATCCGCCCGTCGTCCAGCATGTCTTCGGGGACGTTGAGCCCGCGAAGAATCGCCGCGCCCAGGAACCAAGCGACGGCCAAGCCAACCACCGCGAACGCTCCCACCCCAGAGATGCCCGCGCCGATGATCTCGCGCAGACGATCGTACTCGCGGGTGCGCACGCACTCGGCGGTGAACTTGATGTACGACACGCCGAACCCGACGTTCGCGATCGACACGTACGCCGCGAGCGAGAACAACAGCGTCCACACCCCGTAGCCGCGCAGGCCAATGTGCGCGAGCACGATCGGGGTGAGCACGAACCGCGAGCCGATTCGCCAGCCCTCGGCCAGGGTGCCGAACACGAAGCTACGTCCGAGGTTGTCGAGGCTCACGCGCGCCATTGGAATCTCGCGCTGTGGCGTCGGGCACCAACCGGCGCCCCGGGATCATGGCAGAAAACAGTAATCGGGGAAGTCGTCGGGCAGCCCGGCGGCGTACGACTGCGAGCCCCAAGGGTGATCCGCGAAGAACTGATCGACGCTGTTCTGTTGGGGACCGACGAGGTGACCCATCTCGTGGTTGCACTCGATGGCGAACCGGCCCGAGGACTGCAGCTGCTCGATGTAGTAGTGGCTCATGTCCTCGAAGAAGACCGAGCCGCCATAGGTGTCGCTCGCGCCGCCGTGCACGACCATCGCGGCGAACCCGTTGTCGGGCTCGGAGTCCCAGGGGGCGTAGCCGGGCGACCCGAATCCACCGGAGTAGATGACGACGCTCGCGAGGTAGACCGCGCGCAGGTAGCTGGCCTTCGAGGTGTGCATGCCGCCGGCGGAGAAGCCGGCACTGTGAATGCGATGCAGATCGATACCGAGCTCGGACACCGCGCAGGCCACGACTTCGTCCATCAGCAGCAGGTCATCGTCACGATCGCCGCTGGTCAGAAACCAGGGAAAGTTCCCGGTCGCCGGGTCGTTGTAGGGCGCGACGACGATGCCTCCAGCCGCAGTGAGGGCTGCGATGTTGTTCGTGTCCCAATGGTTGTAGCCCCACTCGGCCTCCATCGGGCTACCACCGGTGCCGTGGAAGTAGAACTGAAGGCGCCCGCCGCCGTCGTAGGCGGCGTCTTCCATCCACACCCGCACCGTGCGGGGCTCGATGCCCGCGGGGTTGAACATCAGATCGCCCGCGGCAAACGTCGGACACGTCCCGGTGACGATGGGCATCAGCGGCTCGAGTCCCTGCGGACCGGTGTCGTCGCCGCTGTCGTCGCCGCCACTGTCGGCCGACGTGTCGTCGACGGACGGATCGTCGGTCGGATCGGTCGGATCGTCAGTCGGGTTGGACGGGTTGGTCGGGTTGGACGGGTTGGACGTGGGATCGCTCGCGGCGGTCTCGTCCCCACTCGCGTCGGACGAACCCGAACCGCCTTCACCACTGGAGTCCGAAGCGCAGCCCGCCAGCGCCAGCAGCAGCATCGCCGGCCGCGCGATCGAGTGAGAAGGCGTCCGCGGGATCATTCGCATGCCGAGATGCGTAGCACAGGCCTCGCGCCGTGATCAACCAACGCCCAGGCGCAGACGGCGGCCCCCATCGACGCCGCGCGGCGTCCCGGTCCGATCGTGAACGTGGCCCGCACGGCGACGAGCCCGTGCGCCACCCCCCGCGCGCGCGTCCGAGCAAAGCCCACGGGGTCGACGGTCCGCTTGCCTTGCCCCGCAGGCGCGCGACGCCCCCGCGCCGCTGAACTCAATGCGCGGATGCGGGAGGCTGCCGATCGGTCGCAGGCTCTGGAGTCCGCGCGGGCGCTGGTGGTGGCTGCCCACCGCCGATCGCCGCCAACCATCGGTCGAGATCGCGGACGAGCCACGCTGCGGTGTCTTCTCCGCGCGCATCTCCAAAGCGAACCCGCAGCAGCGGTCGCGCAAGGCGGCGTCCGCAATGTTCGTCGGTGTGATCGACCGCGAGCACGTCGTGCCTCGGGATGCGCAGGACACTGCGTGGGACCCACTGCACAAACACCAGGGCCTCGTCACTCAGCGCCAGCGAACCATTGCCTCGTCGCTGCTCCACCCCGCCCGAGGTTCGCCCGAGGTAGGCGGCGGTGTCATCGATGAGGACCACCTGGCCGCCACAGCTCGCGGTGGCCTCCGCACGACCCTCCTGCCGCAGACGTGTGACTCGTCGGGCCAGGGCGCGCAGCCCGAGCACCATCGCCACGGCTGCAACGGCGATCACGACCTGCAGCTGCACCGACACGAACTCGAGCCTAGCCGTTCAACCAACACCAGAGCTGATCGGCAGCCTCGTCGGTCCGGGGAGCGCGGGCTCCTTGGGATCGAGAAACCCCGCAAACCATCGCCGGAGCTTGATGATCGAGCCATCGCCGTCACACAGCACGGGGTGCGATTGGTACTCTTTGTTCTCCCAGATGCGCATGTCCTCGCGGTAGGTCTTCATCATCTGCCAGATGAGGAAGCGCCGGACGACCTGAGACCAACCGGGAACCGACGTCTTCTTGACGAAGAACGTCATGCGATGACTGGTGTACTCCTCGTCGATCGGGACGATCGACGAGAACACCAGCGCCGTGGTGCCGGGCAACTTTGGGAAGTGGACGTAGTGAAAGCCCGGCTCGACGAGGTGGAACTCGAGACGAAAGTCGATCGTGGTCCCGAAGCGCGCCACCGACATCTGTTGGCTGACGCGCAGGCTGCCTTGGTCCTCGCGAAACACGAATTCCGGCAGAGAATGGCGGTGAACGGCCATGAAGTGCGGGCCATCCACCGAGTTCTCCATGATGTCCTGACCATGGATTCGGATCGAAAACTCGTAGCGTTCCGGGGCACAGAACTCGCTCGCGTCGAAGTTCTCGATCCGCGGCAGTGGGGTCTTGGGCGGACCGCCGTTCGCGCTGCGATACATGAAGATCATGTCGTCGCGCTCGGCGACGGTATGCCCGACCACCCGGGCCTTGACCGGGATCTTCGTGCTGTACGGGATGTCCACGCAGCGTCCATCACGAGCGAAGGACCAGTTGTGATACGGACAGCGAACCGCGTTGCCGCGCACACAGCCGCCTTCCGAGAAGTGCGCACCCAGATGCGGGCAAATGTCATCGATCACGCCGACGATGCCGTCCTCACCGCGGAACATCGTGTACGTCGTGCCGAACTGACGGACCTTCTTGAGCTGTCCGCGCGCCAAGTCGCGGCTCCACCCGAGTTGAAACCATCCCTCGTAGTAGGGCGAGATGTCGTAGCGGCGCTTGATCGTGTCCATCCAGAAAAGTGCGATTCGAGCGTAGCCGATCGCCCCGGCGATCGCGCCGGCCGGGTCCTGGGCTGCGGTGGCGCATCGTCGGCGGCAGATCGTCGATGCGCGCGCGGGCCGCACCGGGCCGAGCGTTGTGGTTTTTCCACGCCCGCAAGGCGTGACGCCTCGGGCTGGGAACCTTTCGCCGGGTTGGCCGGACTGTTCTTGCAGAGAGCATCACGGCGCGACCATCCGCCGGCCTTCGTGGCCGCGCAACGTCGCACAGCCCGATGCCTTCTCGGCGCCCGCTCGCACAACGCGATGACGGCGTCGATCAGCGCTGACGACGTCAGAAAAGGCAACACCGCAATGCGAAGATTGGTTTCGAGCTTCATGATGACTGCCGCGTGCTCGGTTGCCGCGCCTTCGGATGCGGCCAGTGAGAGCATCGGCTCGCTGGGACTGACAGCCGGGAGCGACGCTCAGACCTCGAGCAGTGGCGTTGCGACGTCCGGGGGCGGGTCATCGAGCGAGTCCGACGCAAGCTCGAGCCCGAGCAGCGGGCCGGAGATGACCAAGTACGACGTCGGCGGATCGGTCTGCGATCTTTTCCCCGTGGGAATCCACTGCGACGACGGCACCGCCTACGAGTGCAACGAAGACGGCGGGCTCGTGCAGGAACACAAGTGCGCGCCGGATCTCTGCATCGAAGGAACCGGCTGCGTGGAGTGTGTCGTCGGCGAGTTCCACTGCCAGGGCGCCAAGGTGATGGGCTGCGACCCGCTTGCGCTGCCCCCGGCATGGGAACCGCTCGAGGTCTGCAACGCCGCGCTCGGACGCGTCTGCAACCGGGCGACCGGCACCTGCGAGGTCTCGCAGCCCGTGGGGGGCAACGACCCGACCGGCGTCTACTTCCAGTTTGGGGCGTTCGACAAGGACACCAGCGCGTTCAAGGGTGGCTTCGACGTCGACGGGATCGGCGACAAGCTCTACGTGCTTCGCACGTCGGACGAGATCGACATCTACCAGGTCGATCTGCTCGACAGCGACGGCGATGGGAAGTTCGAACCGAACCAGCACCCCGAGAATCCCGACGCGCTCGGGCCGATGGAGACCCGCAGCCTGAGCTTTGTCGAGACCATCGCGACGCCTGCCCACGGGCTACCCAACCACAACGAGTTGTACGTGCTCGAGGACCGCATGTACTTTGGTGGCAGTCATCTGGTCGAAATGATCTTCGGTGGTGCGACCACCACGTTGTCGACGCCGTTGGCGGCGATGGTGCACTTTGCGAACATCGGCTACGACGATGTCAGCGAGATCTGGTACGCCGCCGGTGCAGGCAAGCGCCGCGTGTTTCAGTACGACTCCAGCGACGATACCTGGGGCATTGCTTTCGACTATCCGAGCCTCGCGGGCTCGCACATGGACGGTATGGAGGTCGTCCCCGATCCGACCGACGGCACGCCGTACGTCTACGTCAGCGACATGACCAGCGACTTTCTCGCCCAGTACCGCCTTGATCGCCAGCAGGGCTGGGTGCAGGAGAACGTCTTCGAGTACACCGGGAATACCGCCCTGGTCGAAGGCATGGGCTTTGGTCCACTGCACCACTTCTGGGTCACCGGTGGCCCGGATTTGTATGAGCTCGGTGGTGGCGACCTCGCGGAGTTCACCGACCCGCCGGGATGATGCGACGAGCGGGCGAGCGCGGCGCGTTCGAGTCGTGCGATGCTCGCCCCAATGGGCGCTCGCGACTCGCTGGTTGGTTTGCTGCTCGGTGCTGCGTGCCAGCCGGCCGTGACGGCCGACCGCGGTGGCAACGCGGTCTCGCGCGTCGAGCCACCGACCGCCACCGATCCATCCTCCGGGGTCCCGTCGATGAGCCACACGATCGTCCGCGGCCGCATCGAAGCGATCCGCCTCTACAACATCAACAAGGCCCAGGGCCACCACACCTACAACGTCGAGCTGACCGTGCGCGGCTCGCTCGAGGGAGCCTGGGGCTTCAACGCTGCGCGACCCGAGGTCGTGAACGTGCGGGTCGCGAAGATCTATTTTGATGACCTCGACGACGCGAGCCGGGCCGCGCTCGCGCCCGACGGCCCCAAGGCCGAGCTTGCTCCGGCGCACTTCGAGAACTGGGCGGTCGGCGACGAGGTGTCGCTCATCGTCGAGATGACGTCGCCCGGCCTGGGCGCACTCATCCGCCCGTCGTCGTGAGCAGCAGCGCCTGATAGAACCGCACCGCGGTGTGCAGATCCTCCACCGCGATGCGCTCGTCGGTCCCGTGCAGCCGCTTGCGATCGGTGTCGAGCATGCGCAGCGGCAAGAAGCGATAGATGTCGTGGGCCACAGCCGCATAGTGCCGCGCATCGGTGGCGCCAACCACCAACGAGGGACTCACGATCGCCTCGGGCCACGTCCATAGAATCGCGCGGCCGACCGCCTCCCACGCCGGGCCCTCGGTGCGCGACACCGGCGAAGGATCCCAGCACTTTTTCGCGCACTGCACCGTGAGATCCAGCTCCTCGGTGACCTCGAGGATGTGAGCCTCGACCGTCGACACGGTGTCGCCTGGCAACAGGCGGAAGTTCACCACTGCGCGGGCCTTGGCCGCGAGCACGTTGTCTGCACTCCCGGCCTCGAAGATCGTCGGTGCGGTGGTTGTGCGCACGATCGCATTGGTGGCCGGGTGCCGCGACATGACCCAGCGCAGCGCCGGATCGAACATCCACCGGTTCGCCAGCACCAACCGCGCGACGAAGGTGTGCTCGGGCGTGAGCCGATCGATCATCTGCGCCGACGGGCCGTGCAGCCGCGCGGGCATCTGCTCGCGCTCGAGCCTCACGATGGCTTCGGCCACCCGACCGATCGCGCCCTGCGGTGGTGGCATCGACGAGTGCCCGCCTTCGTCGTGGGCAACCAGCTCGAAGCTGGCGTGGCCCTTCTCCGCGATTCCGACAAAGGCGATCGGACTCACGATCCCAGGGATCACGCCGCTGACGACCGCGCCGCCCTCGTCGAGCAGGAACTCGGCTTTGACCCCGCGCTGTTGTAGCCACGCCGCGATCGCCACTGCTCCCTCGGCGCCACCCACCTCTTCGTCGTGACCCAGGCCGATCCAGACGTCGCGGCTCGGCACGAAGCCCTGGGCGAGGAGCGATTCGACCGCGGCGAGGATCCCGACCACGCCGAGCTTGTCGTCCATCGCCCCGCGGCCCCAGATGTGCCCGTCGCGAACCACGCCGCCAAACGGAGGTTGGGTCCATCCGGCCTCGGTCCCGGGCTCGACCGGGACCACATCGAGGTGGGCCGTGAGGATGATCGGCGGCGCCGCAGCATCGCGCCCGCGCCAGTGGAACACCAGCGCGTGATCGTGAATCGCGGTCACCTCCAGCGTCGCATAGGTCTTGGGAAATCGCTCGCGCAGCAGGGCATGCAGCGCAACAAAGCTCGCGGGCTCTCCCCCTGAGGCGATCGACACCGTCGGAATCGCAACGGCCTGGGCGAGGTGCTCGGTGATGCGTTCGGGATCGAACTCGGGCAGGTGCGGCGGCGGGCCGGGCTCGAGCGCGGGCGCCGAAACTGTGGCCGCCCGGAACGTGCACACCGCCACGAGCGCGCCAAGGACCCCAGCGACAACCCGCGCGACGCGACGCCTCTTCGAGCTTGCCATTCGTGGCGCGACGTTACAGCACCGGCGACGCCAAGTCAGGCCGCGCGACGCGACGAGAGGCCGTCGACCACATCCGACACCCGCACCAGCAGGTCACCCAGCCGCGTGTTCCCTTGCGTGACGTTGTTGACGTATCCCCGCATCAGGGCATAGGTGGGGTGCCGCGCGATGTCGGGATTGCGCTCGCCGAGCTCGACGTAGCGCCGCATGGCCTTGGCCGCCTCCTCGAGGTCCAGCCCCATGCGGGCGATGTTCTCGCGAGTGCGCGCGAGCATCGGCAGGTAGCCGAAGAACATCGCATACAGCCCCGAGGGCCGCACGAAGCTGCGCACGAGGTCGAGCGCGTTTGCGGCCCGACTCTGCTCGCGTCCGTAGAACTCGAGCATGTGGAAGTCCATCGCGAGATGGCGGGCCTCGTCGGCGTTGATGCCCTCGAACACCCGGTGGCAGATCGGATCGTCGACGACCCGGACCAGATACTTCACCAGCGCGCCATCGAGCACGAGCTCTGTCATCGGGATGATCGCGCTGAAGACCGACGGATGAACCTTGCTCGCACTGCGTTCGAGCGTTGCCAACAGTCGCCGCACGTTGGGATTGGGCACCGGGCGCTCGTGCTTGCGAAGGATCCCCCAGCGCACCATGAGCTGGCGCTCGGCCTCGGCGTGGCGGGTCTCGTCGACGGCGAACGACTCGAAGATCGCCTTGCGGGTGGGGTCGGCGTCGCGTTGGGCCATCGCATCGAACACCACCGCGGCGATCGACTCGATCCAATAAAGATCCGCCATGAACGCAGACAAGTCGCTCGCCTGCTTCGGGCTGACCCGGTCTGCACCCGGCGCCTCCCAGTCGATATCGTCGGTAGACCACTGTAATCGCTTCGATTTTTCGAGTAGTCGGGGTAGGTCGAGCACGGCGTCCACCTCTTCGTCTTTGAAGGTTACACGGATTGATGTAACCTTTCAAGGTGTCGACGAGTGCAGTCCGGCAAGAGTTACCCAGCGAGGGCCTGACCATCGACCAGCTGGGTCAGGCCGCGGGGACGACCACGCGAAACATTCGCGCCCTGCAAACCCGGGGTCTGCTGCCGCCACCCGTGATGGCCGGGCGCGTCGGGCACTACGGCCATGAGCACGTCGAGCGGCTTGGGCTCATCACCCGCTTGCAGGACCGCGGTTACTCGCTGGCCGCGATCGCGGACGTTCTGCAGGCGTGGAACGAACAGCGCAGCGTCGGTGACTTGCTGGGCTTCGAACGTGAGCGCGATCTTGCCGAAGGCACACTCGAGTCGGAGCTCGAGCTCGGCCTCGAGGAGCTCGCGGCACGCTTTCCGGGCATCGATGATGCGCTGGTCCACCGCGCGATCGAGCTCGAGCTGGTGATCCCAGTGTCGTGGGTCCCACCGCGATTCCGCGTGCCGAGCCCGCGGCTGCTGGAGGTCGGCGCGGCGCTATTGGAGCTCGGCGTGCCGTTGCACGCAGCGCTCGATCAGCTGGTGGTGTTGCGCGAAGGCACCGCGCAGATGGCCAAGACGGTGGTCGAGATGTTTGCCGAGCACGTCATCGCACCGTGGGCAGCCGCGGGCCACCCGCTCGAAGCGATCCCCGACCTGCTGGATCGTGTGCGGCGGACCAAGCCACTGCCGATCGCAGCGATGACTGCGCTGATGCGCAAGGCGTTGGCACGCGAGGTCTCAGCCGCGCTCTCGACGATCGTCCCCCGCCACGGCTGAGCCGCTCGGACCCGCAAGCTTCGAGCCACGTCGCCGCGCGCGCTAGGTACGCGGACGGATCGGATCCAAACCTCACGTCCGAGTTCACCCGTCGGACGCCAAAACCCGCCGCAAAGCCGGTGATCACCGGGATTCGGCCCGGTTGGAGGCCGGCAATGCTGGCATCATCCCCCGGTTCGGCGTCCCCGAACGAGGAACGCGTCGCCCATGGTTGAAGCATATGCACGGCTCGAAATGCATCGCTGGATGCTCAGAGACAATGTTCGCAACGAGGCCTATCGCCAAGCGATCATGAAGGTGGTTCGGCCGGGCGACACTGTGCTCGACATGGGTGCCGGCAGCGGCATCCTCAGCCTGTTCGCGGTCCAGGCCGGCGCCGCCAAGGTGTATGCGGTCGAACGCACCGACATCGCAGCAGTCGCCCGCAAGATCATCGAGCGCAACGGCTTTTCCGATCGCATCAGCGTGATCCAGAACGACCTCGAGGAGATCAATCTCCCGGACAAGGCCGACGTGATCATCTCGGAGTGGATGGGCGGCTTCGGCGTCGACGAGAACATGCTCGCGCCGCTGGTCATCGCTCGCGACCGCTTCATGAAGCCCGGCGGCAAGATCATCCCCGGCCGCGTCACGGCGCTGCTGGCCCCCATGTGGGTGGTCGAACTCGATGACGGGCTGCAGCACTGGCGCTCGCAGCCGCACGGCGTCGACCTGAGCGTCATCTCGGAGCTGAGCGCCGACGAAACTGTGATGACGCAGTGGCGAGTCACGCCCGACGATCTGTTGGCCCCGCCGCAGCTCATGTGGAGTCACGACGCCTACACCTCGACGCTCGAGGAAGCCGACCGCCCGTTCGTCGCCAAGCTCGCCTTCACGGCGACCCGAGGCGGCGGACTGTCGGCGATGGCGGCGTGGTTCGACGCCGATCTGGGCGAGGGCGTCTCGCTGACCAACGCGGTGGGCGCACCCGACACCCACTGGGGGCGGTACCTGTTCCCGCTCAATCGCACGATCGAGGTCCGCCCTGGCGCATCCATCCAGGCCGAGATCCGCTGCGAACCCTCGGCCCCGGGCTGCTGCGAGATGTACTGGTCGGTGCAGGTCGACGATGGTCCCGTCGAGCAGCATGACACCCGACCACGGCGCGCCGCGGCCATTGCTCGCGACGGCTGAACCGCGGCCACACTTGGGCCCCGGCGCGCGCGCGACGACGCGATGGATTATCCTCGCGCCGCCATGCGCAGTCCCCCGGTTCTGCTGTCCGCACTCGCGCTCGTCTCGCTCGGCCTCGGGTGCAAGCCCAAGAACGCGCCGGTGCGTACACCCGCACCCGTCGCCGCCGCGAGGCCCGTGGCGGCCGCGCCGAGCAAGCCTCGGTTCGACGACCCCGTCGTCGAGCGCATCGTCACGCTCGGTACGACGTCGTCGCAGGTCGACCAGCACCTCGAGCATCTCGCCAACGTGATCGGTCCGCGGCTCACCGGCTCGCACCAGCTGATGGTGGCCGAGCAGTGGGCTCGCGATCAGTTTGCCGCGTTCGGCTTGGCGGCCAAACTCGAGCGATGGGGAGAGTTCCCGATCGGCTTCGACCGCGGACCGTGGTCGGGTGCGATGGTGGCACCCGAGAGCAAGAGCTACGAGTTCATCACGCGAGCGTGGACGCCGGGCGCACTTGGTCCGGTGCGAGGCCTGGCGCGCCCGTATCCGAGCTCGGTCGCCGAGGTGAAGACCCACGCCGCCCGCTACGCCGGTGCCTGGGTGGTGCAGCCCGACGCTGCCAAGGCGCCCAAGCTCGACGCCAAGCTGCGCACGGCGATCGATGACGCGTTGTTCGCGGCGAAGATCGCCGGACACATCGAGCGTGCCCGCGATCCTGGCGGGGTACTCGTGCATACCGGTGGCAAGTATCAGGTCGACTGGGCCGACTTGCCCCGCGACGTCCGCGTGATTCTTCGGGGCGATCAGCACGACGACCTGAGCCGCCGAATGGCCGCGGGCGAGCCGGTCGAGCTCGAGTTTTCCATCGACAACCGATTTTTCCGCGGGCCCGTACCGCAGCACAACGTCGTGGCCGATCTGGTCGGCTCCGAGTTCCCCGACGAGGTCGTGATCGTTGGCGGTCACATCGACTCGTGGGATGGAGCCCGCGGCGCGGTCGACAACGCCACCGGTTGTGCCACCACCCTGGAGGCTGCGCGCCTGCTGGTCGCCGCTGGCGCCAAGCCCCGACGAACGATTCGGTTCATGTTGTGGTCGGGCGAGGAGCAAGGCCTGCTCGGCTCCGAGGGCTATGTCGCGCAGCACCCCGAGCTGGTCGACCTCGCGTCGGCGGTGCTCGTGCACGATGGCGGCACCAACTTTCTGTCGGGCCTGCGAGTGACGCCCGAGATGGCCGACGATGCCAAACGCGTGCTCGCGCCGCTGTTCGAGCTCGACCCTTCGATGCCGTTTGCGCTGTGGTACAGCGACGCGCTGCGCAAGGGTGGTAGCGACCACGGACCGTTCATCGACCGCGGCATCCCGGGCTTCTTTTGGGAGCAGGACGGCCGCGCCGACTACGAGCACTCGCACCACACCCAGTTCGACACCACCGAGTTTGCGATCCCCGAGTACCAGCGCCACTCTGCGATCGTCGTGGCGATCACGGCACTGGGGCTCGCCAACCTCGACCACAAGCTCGATCGCACCGATAGCGCTGCGCTACCACGCCGTCAGCTCGGCGCGGATCTCGACGACGCGGTGGTCAAGAGCGTGACCAAAGGTAGCGCCGGCGAGCGTGCCGGACTGCGCAAGGGCGATGAGATCGTCGCGATCGAGGGCGAAGGCGGCACCATGCGCGAGATGTTCCGGCGCTTGAGTGGCGATGGCGCGACGCGCAGGCTCACGATCCAACGCAAGGGCAAGCGGCTGGAGCTGGTGGTGGACTTTTCCGGCGATCCGGCCGAGATCGAACGCGAGGCTCGACGGGTGCGCCGCCAGGCTCGCTTCGGCGCGATCGACTACGAAAAGCCCTTCATGGGGCGCGTACTCCTGCCCGTGCCAGAACCGGCGGCCGAGCCCACGGCTGCACCGGCGGCCGAGCCCACACCACCGCCCGCGGCTGCGCCCGCGCCGCCCTGACGCAGGCCGCGACTCCTCGAAGCGCCGCAGCGCGCCGAAGCGCCGGGCCAACCACCGCTATGCTATGCCGTGCGCGCGCCTGTGCCTCGCCCAACCCGCGACTGTCGTTCTGCCCGTCCGTGGCTGCTCCTGGGGTTGGTGGGTCTCGGCGGCTGCGCAGGTGAGCTGGCCGTGTTTGCGGCGCTCGCCTTCAGCATGAGCATGGCGGCGTGGATCCTCGGGCGCGATCGAATGCGCCGCAGCCTCTACGAAGCCGAGTCCATGCGTCTGGCCATCGCGTCGGGAAATCACCGCGGGATCGAGGACGACCTGCGCAAGCAGCTCGCGCTCGCGGCGGCCGGCGAGGCGGTCAGCTCAGAGCGACAGTGGCTTGCCCGCGCGCAGCTCGGGGGTCTGCTGGTGGCCGAGTGGCGCCTCGACGAGGCCAGAGAGATCTACGGAAGCGACGATGAGCCCGCCTCGGTGCACCTCGCTGCGCTCGCCGCGTTCGGTCGTCACGAGCTTGCGGTGCTCACCGAGACTCCCGATGACGCTCGGCTCGCCGCGATCCGTCACGATCGCGACGCAAGCCTCCAGCACGTTCCCGGAACTTTCCGCCGCGACGTGGAGCGGGCGTGGCACGCGATCGAAGGCTTGTGCCTGGTGCGCATGGGCCAGGCCCGCGAAGGGATTGGCTTGCTCGAAGCCGGCCTCACCGCGCTCGACTACAGCCCCGCGCTGGTCGTGTACCTGTTTCATCTCGGCCAGGCCTACGAACACATCGACGAGCGCCAGCTCGCCGCCACCCGCTACGAGCAAGCGATGAACGCCTTCCCGGGCACGCGACTGGCGAGCGAGGCGCGCTCGCGGCGCTTCGCACTGGGACCCGGCGCGGCGGATGGTTTTTTTCGGCAGATGCTTCCAGAAGCTCCGCGGGCAGCACTAGCCGCTGCGCCCGACAAAGCCCCGCCGCGCGACGACGAGGGCGGTGACGGACAGACGTGAGTCTCGTCATATCTTGCCCAGGCCGCGCAGGCCGCCCAGGCCGCCCAGGCCGCCCAGGCCGTCCACGCCTCGGCCCAGAACTGGCGTCGGAACATTGTTTGCCTGCTACGTTAAGGGAACTTGGGCAACTCCGACAGCCGTCGCTCCAGCGTGGTCATGCGGACCATCTCGCATGGCGCCGCCTATGCGAGGCATCTCGTGCGGGGCAATCACCTGCCCTCCGACATGAAGTGGAGTCGTCCTGGTGCCGCACCAGTGTTGTTGGCCCACGGATTCCTCGGCACGCGCGGCACCATGCAACCGCTCGCGCAGCGCTTTGGTGACGATGGTCGCGCGACGTTCTCGTATCACCACGGCACCTTTCAGCTGCGCTCGATGCTCGCGAGTGCCCAAGAGCTGGTCGCACATTTTGCTCGGCTCGAGCGATCTCTCGGCGTGTCGCGTTTCGACGTGGTGGGCTTCAGCATGGGCGGACTCGTCGCGCTGCACGCGGTTAAATTCCTCCAGGCACATCGCTGGGTGCGCCGTCTGGCGCTGCTCGGGACGCCGACCGATGGCACCTGGGCAGGCTTGCTTGGTGTGGCGACCGTTGGCCTGGTGAGTCCGAGCGTGTGGCAGTGCCTACCGTCGAGCGATTTTCTCGCGGACCTCCGCGCCGCACCGCTACCGCCGGGCCTGCGCGTGCGACAGATCCACGGTGAAGACGATGCGTTGTGTCCTCTGCCGTCACCACTGCCCGGCGTCGACCCGGCGCGGGACTTCGTGGTGCTGCCGGGCGGGCACTCTTCGCTGGTGGTCTCGCACCGGTTCTACGGCTCGCTCAAGAGCTTCTTCGACGAGCCAGAGCACGACGCCGGGACCGCAGTCGAGATCGCCGCAGCCGAATGAGGCCGGGGCCTCAGTAGCTGACGACGCCCTTTTGGCGCAGCGCCACGAGCAGCTTCATCATCGTGATGTCGTCGGTGGTACTGCCGTCGATCACTTCCCACCAACCGCCGGCCTCGATGATGTCCTGCACGAGATCGAGCTCGATGGGCGACAGTTTTTGCCAACGCGTGGGGCTGGGGCGGACGATCGCCACGGGCTGCCCGTAGGCCGGCAGTGACACTTTCTTGCCGAGGTTCGCGAGCTCGTCCTGTTGCCGCGCCGCTTCCATCAGCAGGTGCTCGAGCGGCATGTTGATCTCGAGCGGAGGATTTTCGATCGAGGTGTTCTCGAGCTCGAACATGCCCTTGTCCCACAGCAGCATTCGCAGCAGGGCCTTCTCGGGATGCAGCAGGCGGTTGCCGACGATCTCGGCGTAGTAGACCCGGCCCTCGCGCAGGTGCAGCGCGCCGACCCGACCCCGATCGACATCGCGAACCTTGAGACACCCGGTCTTGCGGCTCGTCGCCAGCCACTGGAGCACATCCATCAGCGGGATGTCTTCGATGGCGCCGGTCATCGATCGGCCGGCGGCATCGTTCGGCCGCCGCCGCCGCTGCTCGCCGGCCTTGCGCGGCGCGACATCGCCTGCGGCCTTGAGCTCGATCTTCGCGAGGCTCGAGCCGATCGCGATCCGATCGCCGGCACGCAAGCACTGGTGGGTGACCGCAGCACCGTTGACCAGCGTGCCGTTGCGCGAGCCGAGATCGCGGACCCAGATGCGCCCACGCGCGGCGTGAAAGCGGGCGTGCTTGCGGCTCACCGCGTCGTCCGAGAGCACCAGATCAGCTTCGGTGCTGCGGCCAGCGATGATCGCCTTGCCACCGTCGAGGGCGAACTCCTGCCCCTGATACTTCCCGCGAACGAAGCGCAGCACGACGACGGAGGATGGAGCAGCCATGTTCGCTAGCTAGCAGGCGGTGCGCGCGCAGCCCAAGGGTCTCGCGATGGCCCAGCCTCGTCAACTGCACGGCCGTGCGATCTTGACCCAAAGCGGACGCGCCGCGTTGACCTGAGTCACCCTGCGCACAAAGATCCAGAGGGTTTTCCCCCACCCCAGCGAATGTCCGTTGCGGCGGGCGCGTCAGGGGACAAGACTGGATGGGAATGGCGATCAAGATGTCTGGCTCGACTCGATTCCGCCCTGGTGCGCTCGCGGCGCTGTTGATCGGTGGTCTGGCCTTGGTCGGCTGCGCTCGTGGACGAGCTGCCGACACCGCCGCTCCCGGTGCGCCTCGCACGGTGATCGCCGAGCCCGGCGCGTATGACGACATCTATGTGGCCGACTCGACCTACGTCGAGCGCACCGTGTCCACGACCACGACGACCACCACAGACGGCGCGGTGCTCGGGTACGACACGTTGTCCGACGGCAACCGCGTCGAGGTCGTCACCTACGTTCACAGCTATCCCGAACCGATCGAGACCTTCCCCCGCGTGTATTGGGGCGGCCGCTGGTACTACAACGTCAACGGCGACTTCGTGTTCTACAACGACACGTACGGCGGCTGGGGCTACTACTGGGGCCCGCCGGCACCGCTGGTGTCGTGTTGGAACGGCTACTACCCGTGGGCGCCCTACTACTGGGGCACCGGATTCTATGGTGCGGGCTGGTATTGGGGCGGCGTCGGTAGCTACGGCTATCACGCGTACGGCTTGCCGGTCGTGAACGAGCATCACCACCACCACGATCAGTGGAACGACAACGGGGCCAGCAGCGGCCGACCTTCGCCCGGAGCGCCCAGTCATCCGTCGAGCCCCGGCGCGCCGTCCGGTGCCGATGGTCCGCGCAGAGACAAGCCCCAGGTCGCCGACGCTCCGCGTCGCACCAAGCCCGGTAGCGAGGCAAATCGCGGGGATCAAGCGCAGCAGAGCAACGCCGGACCGCGACGACAGGATCCGACGCGACCCGGACGCGCGGCAGCCTCGCCAACCCGCACCGCACCCGCGCCCAGCAAGAGCGACGCACCCAGCCGCATCGACCCGCGCGGCGACGCCGTCGCTGCTGGTACGCCGACGCGCACGGCCCCACAACGGACCGTCCCCGTGAGTGCCGGGGCCGATCGCGTTGCCGTCGGCACGCCGGCGCCCGCGGCTCCTGCTCGCAGAACCTACGTCACGGCATCAGGCCAGCGCGTGACTGTCATCGATCCGCAGGCCCGTACCAACACGCCTGCGCGTTCGGTGGCGCCGTCGCGATCCGCACGCACCATCGGCTCGGTCCCCAGCGCCAACGGTGCCGGGCGGGATCCCTTCACCACGTCCTCGGCACGCCCGCGCTGGGATGCTCCCGCCGCAGCGAACCCGAGCCGCGCCGCGGCGCCGTCAGGCTGGGATCAGGCCGGCAGCCGCTCGCCGACGCCGTCGCGATCGAGCAGCCCGTCGCGATCGGACACGCCTTCATATTCCCCGCCGTCGCGATCCAACACGCCTTCGTATTCCCCGCCGTCACGATCGAGCAGCCCCTCGCGCTCGTACACACCGCCGTCGCGATCGAGCAGCCCCTCGCGCTCGAGCAGCCCCTCACGCTCGTACACACCGCCGTCGCGATCGAGCAGTCCCTCGCGCTCGAGCGGCTCCTCGCACAGCAGTCCCTCACGCAGCTCGCCGTCGCGCAGCGCACCCTCGCATGGTGGCGGCGGCCGTTCGTCTGGGTCGCACAGCCCCTCACGGCGCCGCTAGCAGATCGCCTCGGGTCTGACGCAGCGCACCTCGTCCGGGCCCGCGCCTTGAGCCGCGCAGGGCACCCGCGTATCGTCCGTCGCCGTGACTCCGACGATCACCGCGGTCCCCTGTCTGCGCGACAACTACGCCTACCTCGTTCATGACGGTGACACCGCGTGGGTCGTCGACCCCTCGGAGTCCGCGCCCGTCATCGCCGCGCTCGCTCGGCTTGGACTGCGCGCCGCAGGCGTGCTCGCAACCCACCACCACGTCGACCACACCGGCGGGATCGAAGGACTCATCGCGCACTTCGGGACCATGCCCGTTGCTGCGCACGCGCTCGATCGCGGTCGAGTGCCCGCGCAATCGTTGTTCATCGACGCACCCGCAGATCGCTTCATCGCGGCCGACCTGACGATTGCGGGGTGCCAAGTGCTTGCCGCTCACATCCCCGGTCATACCCGCGCGGCGATTGCCTGGTACTTGGTCGGTGCCGATGATGCCGCTGGATCGGGTGATGCCGAGGGTGACGTCTTCACCGGCGACACCCTGTTCGCCGCGGGCTGCGGTCGGCTCTTCGAGGGCACACCCGCGCAGATGCACAGCAGCTTGCAGCTGTTGTGCGGCCTGCCGGTCGCCACGCGCCTGTGGTTTGGCCATGAGTACACCGCAGCGAACCTCCGATTCGCCGCCGCGGTCGAGCCGGGCCATACCCCGATCGCGGTGCGGGCCGAGCACCTTGCGTCGTGCACGACGCCGACTACCGTGGCGCTCGAGCGAGCGACCAATCCCTTCGTACGCGCCCGCGATGCGATCGAACTCGGTGAGCGGCGTGCCGCCAAGGACACCTTCTGATGGCCCGACTCGGCGCGTGGTGGCAGGCAGCGCGACCGCTCGCGCAGTTCAACATCGCGATGCCATTGATCGTCGGCCAGGCGCTCGCCGTTGCGACCGGCGTGCCCTTTGGTGCGCTCGCCTGCGTGCTCGTCCACGTGTTCGGGCTATGCGATCACCTGTTCATCGTGTTCGCCAACGACGTCGCGGATGAAGCCGGTGATCGGCTCAACGCCACGCACACGATCTTCTCCGGCGGTTCGCGCGTGCTGCCCGACGGCAAGCTCCTGCCCTCCGACTTGCGGCGAGCAGCCAGCCTCATGGCCTTGGGGATGCTGGCAATCTGTGCAACCTCCGCCTTCGCCTTTGATCGCCCCACGCTACTGCTGGGCTGCGGTGCCGCGTTCGTGCTGCTGTTCGCGTATAGCTTCCCGCCGCTCCGGCTGTCCTACCGGGGCTTTGGCGAGATCGCCCAAGGCCTCGGCATCGGCGCCGTGCTTCCTGCGATCGGCTTTGTCGCCCAGGCCGGCTCGCTCGAGAACCTCCACGCCGTCCAACTCGTGCCGCTGGTCGTGCTCGGCATCGCAAGCAACATCACCACCGCGCTGCCCGACACGCCTGCTGATCGCGAGATCGGCAAGCTGACCTGGCCGGTTCGCGTCGGCCCGGTCAGTGCCCGCAAGCACAGCCTGCTGGTGATCGCGCTCGGGGTATTGATGACGCCGCTGCTGTTGCCGAGCGACACCTCCGAGTCGTGGTTGTTCGCGTGCGAGGCTCCGTCGCTGGTGGTACTCGTGGTCGCCGCGTTCACCTGGCGATCGGCAGATCCCCAGGATCGTCGCGGCTGCGGCTACTTTGTGTTTCTGGGCGGCCTCGCCGTCAACCTCGCGATGTTCGCGTGGACGCTGGCGCTGGTCTTCGCCCCCTGATCAGAACCGTGATCGAAGCTGCACGCCGGCGTACGACGAGCCGACCCAAGGCGTCGCAGTCATCGTGGCCCGGCGCACTCGTGAACCCGCCGCGTGGTAGCTGATCATCCCGGCCCCGGCCGCGAATGCCAGCGCTGACAGCTGCTGCCCACCGTAGTAGCCAAACGCGTGACCGGGCCGCGCGAAGTCGAAGCTCGCGCGACCGCCGGGGTTCGTGTAGTCCGTCAGCCACAACGAACGCAGCGAGATGCTCGCGAGGGCGCCGAGGCACAGCAACGGAATTCCCACGCTGACCATCACGCCGCTGCGCATGCGCTGACGCCGGGGATTGTCCCACGCGCCGAACTTGCCGCGGTTTCCTCCGCCAACCGCCGCAAGCACGGCGCTCGCAGTGTTCGCGACGAACGTGAACGGTGTCGCGGTGAACCAACCCAACGAGCAGCCCTCTTGGGTCTCGGACTGGCACGGGCCCGTGACGAGATAGGCGCGCAGGCCGTTGAGCAGGGTTGCGACCCCGGCAGTGGCGCCCGCTGCGATCAAAAAGTTCCTGCCGCTGCGCCGTGTGTCCTCGAGGTCCTGGTCGCTCGGTCGCACGAGCGTGGCAGCCACAGGAACCTGGGGCTCGACGACGACGGGCGCGGGGATGGGGGCGGGCGCGGGCGCTGGTTTCGCGGTGCCACCGAGGGCTTCTTCCCAGGTCTGCGCAGCCGGCGATGGTTCTGCGACCGGCGGCGTCGCGACTGACGGTGCGGTGACCGGCGCTACCGCGGGCTGGGCAGATGGTTGCGCAGCTGCGGCCTCGACCGCGGTCAACTGTTGACGCGCGTGTGCCTGTGCGGGCAATGCCATCAGCGGGATCGCCAGCGCCACGGCGGCGACTCGGCTCACGGCCAAATGCGATTCCCAGGCAGCCACACGCATTGCCCCACGATAGCGCATCGCCGCACGGACGTCGCCTCGCGAAACCGCCACCAGCGGCTGGGCAGGCGATGCACTAGACCGTCCACGCCCCGGCCGGCGCCAGTCGCAAGGACATGCAGGTCAGCGCGCCGTCTCCAGCGTGGATCTGCGAGAGCTCGACGATGCGGAGGCTCAGACCGCGGCGCGCGAGCAGCTCCGCCGTTCGCGGAGCTGCTGACGAGACAATGACGCGGTCCGCAAGAGCCAGCACGTTGGCACCCGCCGCCTCGGGCACGGCCACCCGCTCGAGCGGGAGCCGAGCGAGCGCCCCGAGCTCGAGATCAGCCTCGCGGACCAGCATGATCTCGGGACCCGCCAAGGTGCACGCCGACTTGAGATGAAGGCCATCGTTCACCCGCACGGCCACCACCTCGAGTCCGTCGATCGCGGCCAGCCGCGCCAAGCACTCGAGGCCGGCACGATTGGTACGCCGCGACAGGCCGACCACCAACCAGCGATCGAAACGCAGCACGTCACCACCGTCGAGCGTCGCTGGGGCTTGCATGATCGTGACCTCGCGACGACCTTCGAGCGCGGCGGCGATGGTCTCGACTTCGCCGCGTCGACTTGGCGCCCCTGGTCGGGTGACGAGCGCACACGAGTCGAGCACTACCGCGGTGTCCTCGACGAACACTCCATCGGGCGCATTGGGGAGCTCAGGCAGCACTTCGACCACGATGCCGGCCTCGCGAAGCGCCGCAACGTAGCCGTCGTGCTGCGACCGTGCGAGTTCGGCATCGATCGCCACCGGCTGCTCGCGCAAACACGACGAATAGCTCGACCCCGGAGGCCGTACGATCGCATGACTCGGGGTCACCAGCATTGCGCGTGGATGCTACCCGGGTCGGACGGGGTCCGGCGAGCGCGCGAGCGCGAGAACGGAGTCGGCGTTCGTGCGAAAGATCCGATCGAACCGACTGTCATCAAGCACCAACGAAAAGAACAACCGCTTGGGATGAAATCCCGCGTGGTACCGCGTCATCCCCAGCATTCGCTGCATCCGGTTCACCAGCCCAAGCGCCGGACCGGGCACGCGGATCGGCCGAATACCGCGCTCCTCGAGGAACTTCGACAGCGGGCCCACGGTCACACCTGCGATGTTGTAGACGCCCTTTCCGTGCAGGAAGATCCCCAGCATCAGGTCGCGACCAAGACGCTCCTTGCTGGTCGGATTGATCATCGGATCGAACCCCACCGGCAACACCGGTGGCGTGCTCTCGAACAGCAGATTCACGCCGGACAGCACCCCTCCACCAAACACACCGCTGGGTCGCAAGACCATGACCTCGCAGTCGGGTCGGTCCATCTTGGCGCGACACATGAACTCGGCGTCGATGGTGTCACGCAGGATCGGATGAACCTCGGGATCGAGGTTGAGCTCACCGTCCTCCCGGACCTTGTAGTCGGTTCGCGGGCCGATCTTGTAGACCGCGTCGCTCGACAAGAAGATGTATTTCTCGATGCCGTGCCGCAAGCTGGCATCGAGCAGATGGCGCGCTGCGTTGACGTTGAACTCGTGGCTCTCGACGCCGTAGCCGCGGGGATTGCCCTGAAACGCCAGGTGCACCACGCTGTCGAGCGGGCGCTCGCGCAACCGATCGAGCAAGAAGAGGTTGTCGACCTGCCGACGCTTGCTCAGATCGGCGGTGGCAAAGATGAAACGCTCGGGATCGCAACCCAGCAGCGCCGGCGGACAGGCACCGCGGTCGACCCCGAGCACCAGATCAACCTCGGGCGCGGCGAGCAATCGCTCGATCAAGTGGATCGCGACCCGCCGCCGCGCGCCAGCCACGAAGATCCGCCGAGGTCCTGCGCGTAGCGTGCCCGGCGTCGGCGACTCGAGCGGGTTGACGAGCGCCGCGGCCTTCAAAGTGGGGATCTTGTTGGTCTCGGCCATGGGAACCCTAAACGCGGTTGCGAAGTCAGGGCTGGGAGCCCGAGGAGTCGAGTTCGCGGCGCTGCTCGAGCCCGCGTTGGACGAGGTCCGCCACGGCCTCACGGACGCGGTCGACCTCGCGGCTGCGCACCTCGACGCTGTCGAGCGCAGCGGGGTCGATGACGATCGGCTCGCCGTAGTGGATGAAGTAGCGCACGGGCTTGGGTAGCAGCCCCAGCGGGCCCAGCCACGGGAAAGTGGTCGTCACCGGAAAGTACGGCAGCCGCAGCGCGCGGGCGAGCGGGCGCAGATCGGTGATCATCGTCATCTGCTCTTCTGCACCCACGAGTCCGAACGGGATCACCGGCACGCGGTAGCGCGCCGCGAGCTCGACGTGGCCGTGGGAGAACGGATACAGCTCGTAGCGCTTGGCGGCAGGCTTGCCGAGCGCCTCGGCACCCTCGGGAAACAGCCCGACGATGTGACCTTCGTGGACCAGCCCGTCGAAGTTGCGACGCGTGCCAGGCATCTGGCCGAGGCTGCGAAACAGGACCCCGAGAAAGGGCACCTGGTACACGAAGTAGTCGACCATGAACCGCATCAGCCGCGGCGGATCGGTGAAGCGAAACACATCCACCGCGAGCATGATGGCGTCGAACGGCAGGACCCCACTGTGGTTGCCCGCGATCACGGCGGCGCCGCGCTTGGGAATGTGCTCGTGACCGTTGGACAGCACGCGAAAGTAGTGTTGATGCAGCCAGTACCCCAGCGCGTAGCCGAACCCCAGCAGGTCGCGATCGGTGCCGAAGGGATCGGTCCCGAAACCGGCATCCGACAGTGCATAGGCGTGCACCCGCTCCCGCTCGAGCAGCGGTAGGAGTGACTTGACCAGATCGGCCTTGCGTCGGGGCAGCAACACGTCGAACCGGACCTCGAGAACGATCAATACCGCAACGGCGGCTTGCCGGGGGAGACCCGGGCGTTGCGACGCTCGAGTCGCTCTTGCCACTGCTCGGCGGGTACCGGGACGACGTAGATGGTGGGCCACACGAAGCGCTTGTCGGTCGCTCCCAGGCGCCGGGCCCAGTACTCGACATCCACGACCATGTAGGGCTCGTCGTCGATGACGACGATCTCGTGCACCCGCGGCACGAACTGCGCTCCCTCGGTGGTCTCGGTGCGGAACAGCAGGCGGCCTTCGCTCGCGTACTCGACGTAGGGCATCGCAGCAGCCACGGTAGCGCGCCGATGCGTGCGGGGGCAACTGCGCTGGCCGGGGGGTCAAGGGCGGGTTAGGCCTTGCGCGGCACGTAGTCTTTCGGATCGACCTCGTACCCGGGGCCCAGGCGCTCGACCAGTCGTGAGACCCGCGGACGCTCGTACGCGACCGGCCCGGTGCGGGCACGCTCTTGCTCGTCCGCAGGTTCTCGCACGACCTGCCACAGGCCGCTGGCAAACGGGACGTCGGGTGCGACCGAGACCAACTCGATGCGCTCGCGCAACCCGAGCTTTTGCATCTCGAGCGACCGGTGGTGGCAAAACGGATTGTTGCCCGGCCGTCCGAGCAACGGTTCGCCGGTCGCCGTGCAACCGGCCCGACACACATCGGCGTAGTAGCACTCGCGACAGTAGCCCCACAGATCTTCCACGGTTCGCTCGCGAATGTAGGTGATCTCCGGCGAACTCTCCCACAGGGCCTTGAGCCCATGTTCGCGCCACGAGCCGCCGAGATTGGTCGGGCCACCAAGGCTCGGACAGCTCTTGATCTGGCCGTTGCTCTCGATGCCCAGCGCGACGACACCCGCGGTGCAGCCACCGTAGTGCCCACCCTTGGCCTGCATCAAGCGCAGCTTTTGCTCATTGGGTCCGAAGTACCCGATGTTGTTGCCGGGCAAGAAGCGAATGCCTCGCTCGCGACACAGATCTGCGAGCACCTCGAGCTCTTCGAACAGCTCGGGGATCATGTGCGGCTGCAAGATCAGCTCGGGGTGATCAGCACCGTTGCCATGCACCATCGTGAACTGCAGCTGCCAGCCCATCACGCCGGCTTCGGTCAGCAGATCGAGCAACGGCCGCAGATCGGGCACGGACAGCGCGTTGATCTGGGTGTTCGCGCCGACCTTCATGCCCGCGGCCCTGGCATTGGCGATCGCCGCGAACGCTCGCTTCCAGCTGCCCGACTTGGCGCGCACGTGGTCGTGGTGCTGCTCGAGTCCGTCGATCGACACCGACGCGACCATCAGCCCGGCTTCCTTGGCCGCGGCGCAGCGTTCGGCCGACAGGCCCCAACCACCGGTCACGATGCTCGAGGTCATGCCGTGCTCGCGGATCGCCCGGATCACCAGGATGAAGTCGTCGCGCAGATAGGCCTCGCCGCCGATGAGTGCAACCTCGCCCACCCCAAGCTCCGCGAGCTCGCCGACGAGTCGGATCGCCTCCTCGGTCGTGAGCTCGTCGGGCCGGGCGGCACCGGCTCGAGGGCCACAGTGCAGGCAGCGATGATCACACAGCAGCGTGAACTCCCAGACCGCGATCGTCGGCCGCGGCGTCGGGCCAAGCGGACGACGCGTGAAGCTGCGGTCCTTGGGTATCGGCAGGCTGTCGATGATCGGCAGGCGGCGACGAACGTCTTGCAGCGACACGATTTGCCTTTAGCCGGTCGCGGGGCCGTAGAGCGGGCCGACCGACTCGGAGGCGCCCGTGGTGGTGTCACCAGTGCCACTGGTGTCGCCCGAGCCGCTATCGCTCGACCCCGAGGTGCTGTCGGTATCCGTGCTGGTGTCCGTGACGCTGCTGTCGGTCACCGGACCATAGGCCTGTGCGGTGGTCTGACCCGTGCTCGTGGCGGTCTCGTCGCCGGTGTCCATCGACGTGCTCTGGGTCGTCATCGTGGTGCTTGGATCCGAAGAGCTTTCGCCGGTCGCGGTCGAGGTCATCGTCGTGGCGGATCCGGTGGAGGCTGCGGTCCCCTCGCTGTCATCGCTGCCGCCACAAGCGGTGAGGCACACGCCGACGAGCACGCCGAGAAATCCCCCGAGTGGGGATCGGCCGGCGACGAGTGTGTGTCCGCAGAACGGGCACAGGCTGGTTTGCTCGTGGACGAAACGACGACATCCTGAACAGGGCAGCATGGCTTCATGATGCGCCTGCCGCTTGCGGCGGCACAAGCCCCCAAGGGGCTGGGTCGGGGCTGGGTCGGTGGTCGCGTGGACTACATCCGACGGGCGTCGGTCGTGGTCTTCCGGACAACTTCAGGCGGCGGAGGGAGACCCGCGAACCACCGCCTCGACCGCATCCGGATCCATCGCGACCGCCGTACACGTCATCTGGCGACACGCGATCACGCCGGGCTTGCTGGCGTGGGAGAACGACCAGGACAACGCGAGCCCTCGGTCGATCCGCACCTTCGCGAGTCGGTCACGCACGGCGAGGATCGCCGGCGCTCGCGGATCAGGACCGCGCAGCTTCACGTGGCGGCCGGGCGCCCCTGCATGCATTGCCGCCGTCAACAGGCTCGCATAGCCAAACGGTTGCGCGCTCGCACCCCGGTAGCGATCGAGGATTCGATCGAGGCGTGCGCGAGTGTCTTGGGGCGCTCGCTCGCAGGCATCGAGCCGCGCGAGTAGCTCGACCATGACTCCCACGCCCGAGGGCAACGGCCCGTCGTGTTGACTCTCGGTGCGCTCGATCAAGGCCTCGGCATCATCGGCGGTCAGATAGAAACCGCGTGCGTGGGCATGGTGATCCACCGCGTGGCCCGCCAGCGTCGCGGCACGATCGAGCCACTTCGGGTCGAGTGTCCACTCGTGGACGTCCAGACACGCGCGGCCGAAGAACGCGACATCGTCGAGCACCGCAACCAGATGCACCCGGTCCTCGAAACCCGAGCGCAACAGTCGGCCGTCGGACCCGAGGTGATCTCGCCACAGGGTTTCGCACACGGCTTGGGCCAGCTCGATCCACGGCGCGTGGTCCAGGGCAAACCCGCTGCGCACCAGGCCGGAGGCCAGCAGCGCGTTCCAGCTCGCCAGCCGCTTGTCGTCACGCAGTGGCGGCACCCGCGTGTTGCGCTCCGAAAGCAGCGCCTGCACGGCCGGCCCGAGTCGACTCAGCAAGGCGGCAACTTCGATCCCGAGCTCGCGGGCACACGCCTCGAGCGGTCGCGGCAGGTTGAGAATCGAGTGGCCCTCGAAGTTGCCGCCCGGCTTCACTCCGAAGACTCGACAGACGAGCGGGGCATCGTCACCCACGACCCGGGCCACCTGTTCGGGCGTCCACACGAAGAACTTGCCCTCTTCGCCTTCGCTATCGGCATCGGTCGCCGCGAAGAACGTGCCGCTGGTGTGCCGCATCTCGGCGCACAGATACGCGACCGTCTCGTGCACCACCCGCGCGAGGTGCTCCGCCTCTGGCCACGAAGCCGCGGCTTCGGCGTACAGCGGCAGCAGCATCGCGTTGTCGTAGAGCATCTTCTCGAAATGCGGCACCAACCACTCGCGGTCGGTGCTGTAGCGGGCGAAGCCCCCGCGAAGGTGATCGTAGATCCCGCCTTGGTGCATCTTGTCGAGCGTCAGTCGCAGCACGTTGCCGCTGTCGGTTGCGACCCGGTCGCCGGCCTCGCCGCGCGACAGCACCGCAAAGATCTCCAGCGCGGTGGGATTGGGAAACTTCGGCTCGCGACCGAAGCCGCCCCAGGTCGGATCGACGCGATCAACCAAGCGCTTGCCGGCCTCGCGCAACGCGGCCTCGGTGCCGAGCTCGGGCGAACCCGACGCCTGCAGCCGCTCGTCGTCGACGATTCCCGCCATCGACACCATCCCCTCGCGAAACGACGAGACCTGCTCGACGACCTTGGCCCGATCGTTCTGGTAGAGATCGGACAACGCGGCGAGCACCTGGGTGAAGCCCGGCCGAGCATGTCGACTGTGGGGTGGAAAGTAGGTCCCGCCGTAGAACGGCTCGCCTTGTGGGGTCAGAAATACCGTCAGCGGCCAACCTCCGCCCTGCCCCATCAGCTGCACGACCTTTTGATAGATCGCATCGATGTCGGGCCGCTCTTCGCGGTCGACCTTGATGCAGATGAACTTCGCGTTCATCGTGCGCGCGATCGCTTCGTCCTCGAACGACTCGTGCGCCATGACGTGACACCAGTGGCAGGCGCTGTAGCCCACCGACAGCAGGATCGGTCGATCCTCGGCGCGCGCACGAGCAAAGGCGGGCTCGCCCCACTCGTACCAGTCCACGGGATTGTCCTGATGCTGACGCAGGTAAGGGCTGGTCGCGGCCGCGAGACGATTGGGCATGCTCGTGACCTCGGGCTACTCGGGCTGATAGCGCCGGTCGTCCGCGTGCGGGACGTGGGGGACCACGCCCTCGTGGCGCTGCCCGGAAACGTCGGTGCACCGCATCTGCAGCGCCTCGATGCCGATCGGCAACCCGAGGATTCGCCGGGCGACCAGCCGCCCACGTTCGCACCGGCACCGCGGCACCTCGGTCCCGTCGCCACGGATCACCGTCGCAAACACCTCGGGCGTTCCACTGACCCCGAGTTCCACGACGAACGAGTACCGCTTGCCGTCCCCGGCGAGCTGCACGGTCAAGGCGCCGTCGTCACCCCGCTGATGACCAAACTCGATGTAGCGCCGCAGGTACGGGCTGAACGGCTTGCGCCGATCCGCGTCGTCCGCGTTGGCCCACCACAAGCGCAGCTCGGCGATCGAACCTCCGGGCTCGACGGGCATCCAGCTGTCGAGCGCAAGTTCCCACTTGGCCATGCCGAAGTCGCGATCGATGCGCAGCACCTCGTGGTGGCGCAGGCTCGCGGTCGACAGCCTCGCGACGGCGGTCGCCACCTCGGGAATTCCTGCGCTCGCGAACGCGAGCAGGATCGGCAGCACCAGCGCCATGCTTCCACAGCGTAGGCTACCAAGGGTCGACGCCGCTACCGCGGCGCGGGCGGAAACACCGTGCCCCAGTGGGCGTCGATCGCACTCGCGCGACGAAAGCCCTCGCGCGCGGTGACGCGGGCAACGTAGTCGGCCAGCGGCCCCTGCTTGGGCAGGATCCCGAACAGCAGCCCAAACCGCAGTGCCGACCCCACCAGAACATCCGCGGCCGTGAACATGTCCCCGAGCAGGAACGGCCCGGGTTGGACCGCCGCGCTGACGACCTCGACCATCTGATCGAACGAGCCCCAGGCATGCGTGCCCGGGCGCGGTTCGGCCTTGGCGAACTTCTCGGCGTAGGCCGGCTCCATCACTCCGCCCGCGAAGACGACCCAGCGCAGGTAAGCGGCGCGCCGAGGGTCGTCGATCGACGGCGCCATCGCCGAGTCGGGGTAGCGATCGGCGAGGTACAGCGCGATCGCGGCCATTTCGGAGATCGGCGTGCCGCGATCGACGATGGTCGGCACCTTGCCCATGGGATTGAGGGCGAGAAAATCGGGTCGCTTCTGGCGACCCGACATGATGTCGAAGCACTCGACGCGGTAGGCCAGGTTCATCTCCTCGAGCAACCACAGGGCCGTGATGGCGCGCGTGCGCGGGGCGTAGTAGAGGGTGAGCGTGGCGTCGGGCGACTCGGGCATGGCGACCCCGAGCCTACTTCAAACCAACCCGGGTCAGCGCGATGGCGCGGAACCTCCGGGGCCCCCCTTGTTACCCGCCGCGATCCTGCTATCGTCCGCGCCCTGTCGACCACGGAGAGGTGTCCGAGTGGTTGAAGGTGCCAGACTCGAAATCTGGTGAGGGTAACACCTCCGGGGGTTCGAATCCCTCCCTCTCCGCCCACAGCGGCCCGGCATTGGCCGGCCGCCGGTTGCTCAGAAACCCCATCACGCGAGCTTGCTTCTCCCCCGAGGCCAACCCAGAACTCTCATCCTCTACGCGTGGCAAGTCTCGGGTTCGCCGATCGTTTGGAGAGGTGTCCGAGTGGCCGAAGGTGCATGATTGGAAATCATGTGTGGCGCAAGTCACCGCGGGTTCGAATCCCGCCCTCTCCGCCAAGCGAGTTCTTCGACTTCCCACGTCTGATACCCCCCGTGGGCCTCATGCCTCGGGCGACGGTTCCCCCGCCAACTCCGCCAGGACCGGAAGGTAGCAACGGTAACGGGGGGCCGGGTGCCCGGGGCACTTTTGCGCGTGGCGCCGGATATTCCGCTGTGGCTGGCGCCGCTGCGAAGCTGATAGGCTGTCGCGCGAAAAGGGGACCTCACCATGCCAACGTGGACTGAGCTACAGGAGTACGCGCGCTCGAAATACGTGCTCGATGATGACGAGGAGGCCTTCTTCTCGCTGGTGTTCAAGATGGACAGCGGGCGTACGCAGAAGATCCGCGTGCGCACCTTCCAGGCCTTCGACGAGGCGTGGATCGAGTTCCGCAGCGTCGTCTGCAAGGGCACAGAGATGCCGCCGAAGGTCGCGCTGCACAAGAACTCCGAGTTTGCGATCGGCGCGCTCGCGCTCGACAGCGACGAGGACTACGTGCTGTTGCACAACGCGCCGCTGTCGACGATGGACCCTGCCGAGTTCGAGCGCCCGCTGCACGCGATCTCGGGCACCGCGGATTCGCTCGAGAAGGACTACTCGGCGGGCGACGACGACTGGTAGGCCCGCCGCCAGTCGAGGCCGCGCCGGACCCCCCGACCCCGACCCGATCTCGATGGGTGGAGGCCGGGGCGGTTCAAGCCAGCGTCAGTTGGGGCGATCCGAACCGAACAGCTTGAACTCGAGCTCATCGGCCGAGCGCGCGACTTGATAGGCGAGCGCGGCGATGTCGACATCGGTCGCGTTGGCGTGGACCAAGAAACCCTGGACCACGATGTCGGGCATGTCGTTCTTGCCGCGCACGAGATTGACCCGGGCAAAACCGGGAGTTCCGGTCGCCGACAGCAACACCTCGGGCTCGACGATGCGCGACAGCTCGCCCACCTCGGCCTCGATCCCGACCAACGGCCGGCCCTCGAGGTACTCATGCGTACCGAGGATCACGAACAACCGCACGACGTGGCGACGACCACCGTGGAGGTTGACCATCATCTCGAAGTAGGTCTCCTGCTCGCGCCATGCCGCACCGAGCAGCTCGGAGATCGGCCCGACGCGGGCGGTCAGCTCCTCCTTGCGGCCGGCGGCAGACGCCGGTGGCTGCTGACCTTGTTCGGGTAGCTGTGGGATCGGCGTGTCGTTGAGGATGTACCGCGTGACGAGATCGTCGAACTCGGTGTCCGTCTCGGCGTGCGACTGGAGAAACTCGACGGCGCGGTCGATCGTCACCGGCCGACCCCAACCCACGACCAGTGGATTGCCGCCCAGAGCCTGGCGCCACGTCCGAGCGAACGATCCGGTGTAGCACGCGCCAAACACCATCAGCCGCAGGCCCGGCGAGACCTTCGCGGTCTCGACGTCCGAGTGCGCCACCAACGATCCGTCACAACACTCGATGCGACCATCGTCGTGACCATGCGCGCTCCAGTAGATGCCCGCGGGAATCAGCCCCTCGACCCCTTCGCCCTGGCCGTACACCGCATCGAGGAAGTCCTTGCGACCGCCTTGCGGATCGTAGACGACGGTGAAGCCCGCCGCGCGCAAGACCTCGATGTCGTCCTGCAGCTGTTCGGTCTCGCGGCGAACCATCATCTGGTCGGTGTCTCGCGACACGCGAAGCCCGAAGATGATGAGAAACGACTTGCCGTCACCGACGCCGGTGCCGGTCGGTTGATGAACCACGCGCACCGCCGGATCGTCGCCGCGGCCCGGCGCGCCCCAGCTCTTGGGGCTCGCGTCGCGCCATCCGAGGCCACCGGTTTCGGGTGCTGGTGCAGCGGCGGCGGCGGGCGGCGCATCGCCCACGGGCGGTGCCTCGGAGGCCGCCGCGGGCGGCACCACGGTCAACGCAGGCTCCGCCGCAGCAGGCGCGGGTGCGTCACCCGAGGGCGTCACGGCAACCGCCGCCGCGGCCTTCGCCCGCGCCTCCTCCTTGATCGCGCGTCGGCGCTGATTGTATTCGTAGGTGGTGATCTTCGCGACGCGATGCTCTTCCCAGAGAGCATCGAGCGCGGCTTGCAACCCGTGGTCGTCGGCCATGGCCCGCGAGTCTACTTTGCCGGCGCGGGGCCCGTCGAGCGGTCGGTCTGGATCGACTTGCCGAAGAAGTAATTCAGGCTTCCACCGAAGTAGAACCCCGTGTTCCAGCCGCCCGACAGGGTGATGCCGAAGACGTCCTTGATGATCACGCGGGCCGACACCACCAGGTTCACGATCGGGATGACCGGCGGCACGTCGCTGTTCTTCTTGCGGTACCCGAACCGGTTCAGGTCGCTGAGATTGCACGAGCCGTTGCTGCAGGTGGCAAACCCCTGGGGGTTGGGGTCGGACAACTCGTCGGAGTCGAAGTTGGGGTCGGCCCCGCCCTCGGTCGGGTCGTAGCGCGGGGTACAACGGTTGAAGTCGCCCAGATCCTCCGTGGTCTGACACGAGTTGGGATCGACGGTGCCGTTGTTGTAGCCCGCTGGCGCATCGCCCAGTGCGGTCTGCCAGATGCCGCCGAAGACCACACCGAGCCCGAGCCCACCGCCACCACCGAGTCCGAACTCGACGTTGTCACGCACGACGATCGGTGCGCGCGCGATGAAGTCGGCCTGGATGGTCATGATATCCAGCTTGACCTCGGTGTAGTCCGCGCCGCCGTTGCCGTTGATCGCCGCTTGGCCCTTGTCGAGCCACATCGCGTCGGGTGTGTGCATGCGCTGATAGCCAACCGCACCGACGATGTCGAGGATCCGTGACTGCCGATACACGTACTCGAACGCGGTGTAGAAATTGCAGCCATCGGTCTTGAGCAGGCCGCGCTCGGCCGCGAAGTTGCCGACGCTCTCCCCGCGACACAGCGCGTTGCCGTGGGTGTCGAGGTACTTGGCGAGGACCCACGTCGGCACCAGCGTGATGCCACCGCGCGCGCCGAGTCCATGGCGGTTGAAGCTCTTGGACGGCGCGTGCCCGCGCTCGGCGTCGAGGCTGGTCTCGGCCGGCTCCTCGGTGGGGACCTCCCCGGTGGGATCGGCGGGCGGTGGCTCAGCGACCGGTGGAGTGGCTGTGGAGTCCGGCGCCTTGGACGACGTCGCTTCGAATGGCGGGGGCTCGGCGGGGACTGCGGTCGGATCCTCGACACGCGACGCCAGCAGCGCCACCGGCGGATCCATGGGGTGCGCCCACGCGCTCGAGGGAACCGTGACCGCCCCAACAAAGCCCAAGACAATGCAGGTCCGCATGCCCCGATCATAGACACGAATGCCCGCAGACAGGCAACTGGGCGGCCTATCGGGCGGGCGCGCACGCGCTGCGGTCATCGACCAAGACCGCGACCGCGCATCGCTCCGTCGGTTTACAGCCGGATCGCCCGCCAGCTCTTGCCGTAGAACTTTATCCCCATCGAAATGCCAAGCAGGTTGGTGTAGACCGCGGCCGCAATCCAGACGCCCTCGAGGCCGTACCCCAGATGGGGGCCCAGGAACCAGGTCAGCGGCACCAGGCAGCCAAAGTGGAGGCCGAACTCCATCACGGCGACGAAGTTGTTGGCGCCGGCGCCATACAGCGCCTGCGCCAGGATCAAGCCGACCACCATCATCGGCAGGCCCAGGACCACGATCCGCAGCGAGGGCGCCGCGGCGATCCGAACGGCCGGGTCGTTGGGTGCGAGCAAGCCGATGATCTGCTCGGGGATGAGTAGAAACAGGGTGCCTACCACCAACGCGGCACAGAAGCCCACGCGCACCGACTCCCAGCCGTAGCGCGCCGCGAGGTTGGGTTTGCCCGCGCCGAGACTCTGGCTGACGGCGGTGGCGGTCGCAGTACCAAACGCGATCGCCGGCATGAAGCACAGCGCAGTCGTGTCCATGATCGCCTTGGTCGCCGCCGTCAACGTGTTGGTGCCATCGTTGCGCAGCGCGTCGATGTCTCCGACGAACTTCATGAACAGCGCGAAGCCGGCCATCAGGATCACCGTGGCGAAGCCCGACGGGATCAGCAGCTTGGTGATGCGACTGAGGATCTCGAAGTCGAGCTTCGAGCTGTAGATGCGGTAGGCGGTCCGCATCTCTTTCTTGAACGTGATGGCGAACATGATCGCCATGCCCATGTACGTGCTCGCCGCCGAGGCGATTGCGGCACCCGCGAGCTCGAGGCGAGGGATCCCGAGCGTTTCGTTGCCGAAGATCAGCAGGTAGTTCATCAGGATGTTGGCGAAGTTCATCACCAACGCGGCGTACAGATGCACCCACGTGCGACCCAGGGCGTCGAAGAACGCTTTGAGAGCGAACGTGACCACCATCCCGGGCACGCCCATCATGCGAATCTGCGTGTACGTCACGCCGAGCTGTTCTTGCTCAGGACCCGCACTGGCGAGAAAGTCGATCCCCGGCGGCGTGATGTAGTAGCCGAACACGCCGCCCGCGATCCCCAGGACGACCGCGAGTACGAAGGCGTTGTAGGCCGCATGCCCGGCACGCGGCAGATCACCCTCGGCGTAGCGGCGGGCGACCATGGCTTGGGCGCCCACGCCGATCGCCGCGAAGAACCCCCCCACCGCCCAGAACAGCGGCATCCCGAGTCCCAGCGCAGCCTGCGAGGCCGTCGCAACCGGCCCTTCGAGATACCCGACCATCAACGTGTCGAAGTAGTTCACGAAGAACTGGGTGATCATCGCCAGCATCACCCAGGTGCCGATGTTGAGCACCCGACGGACGAGCGGAAGTTCGAAGCCCAGCTTGAACACGCGCTGCGGCGAATCGTCGAGGTCGGTCAGTTGCTGCGCCAAAAGCGATAACCCGTGCGGCCTCGGCTGTACCCCACCGCGGTGCTTCCGACAAGCGAGCCGCCGGCGCGGGGCCCTACGGGGCCGTAGGCACGCTTACTTCGCGGCGCGGGCTTCGAGTTGTTTGCGCAGATCGGCCTCCAGCTTGCCCATGCACTCCGGCCGGAACCCGCGATACGATGCCCGGATCACGCCCTTTTCGTCGACGACGAACGAGAACGGAAACTTGGGACTGCCGTACTGGCCGGCGTAGTCCTCGGCTCCGATCAGGACCTTCGCCGCGAGCTTGCGCTTGTCGATGTACTCCTTGACCGGACCCGGGTCCTCGTCGGTGGCGATGGCCACCAGCGTGAGCCCATGCTTGCGGTAGCGGCGGTACAGCTGGTCGAACTCGGGAAGCTCTTTGAGGCAGGGCTTGCACCACGTGCCCCAGAAGTTCACGAGCATCACGCGGCCGCGATAGCTCTTGTCGGTGCTGGCTTTGCCCTCGACGGTCTTGAGGTCGAAGGGCTTGAGCTTGGTGCCGAGGCCCTCGTCCTTGCCGCACGACGCATCGATCTTGGTGTACAGGGGCTTGGGCAGGGCCGTTACCGGCGCCGGATTGGCGGCCGAATCGGCGGCCGGATTGGCGGCCGGATCGGCGGCCGGAGTTTCGCCCGTGGGCTCGGCGGGGGCCTCAGGTGTAGAGCCGCCAGTCGTCGGCTCCGTGGTCGGTTCGGCCGCCGGATCGACCGCGTCGATCGTGTGATCGTCCGCCGCGGGGTCGGCCACACCATCGGTGGCCGCCGGATCGTGCGCAGCCATCACGCCGTCGGGAGCGCCGCCGCCGTCCCATCCCGGCAACTGCCCGGAGTTCTTCGGGCATGCCGCGAGCATCGCCAGCACCAGAAGAACCGACGGCGCAAACGCGGGACGCTGCACGGAGATCATCGCGGTCCGGAGAGTAGCAGGCAGCGCGACCGAAGCGACATCAGGTTGCGAGTGCGCGACGCAAGGCCGTCCACACCTGGCGCAACTCGGCCGGACCGGCGTGATACGGCAGCAGCACGCGCACGGTATGCCCGCTGCAGATCGTCACCAGTACACCCAGCGCCTGCATCGCGTCGGCCAAGGCCGCCGCGGGCTGCGACTCGCCCGCGATCTCGATCCCGATCATCGCGCCGCTGCCTCGGATCTCCTTGACCCGCGGTTCGGGATCCTCGGCGGCGATCGCCAACAGGGCCGGCAGCTGGGCTCGCGCGGCGGCCAACAGCCCCTCTTCATCCATGACCTGCAGGGTTGCCATCGCGGCCGCGCACGCCAACGGGTTGCCGCCGAACGTGGAGCCGTGACTGCCCTTGTTCATGTGGGCGGCAAGCTCGCCGCGCGCACAGCAGGCGGCGATCGGAAAGCCACCGCCGATCGCCTTGGCCAACCACACCACATCGGGCTGCAGCGCCGGATCGTCACCGACCAACGTCGTCCACGCGAGAAAGTGCCCAGTGCGGCCGCTGCCGGATTGGATCTCGTCGGCACCGAGCACCGCCCCATGCTCGGTGCATAGCGCCCGCAGCCCGACCAAGAACTCGCGGCTCGCCGCGAAGACCCCGGCTTCTCCTTGGATCGGCTCGACCGCGACCATTGCGATCCGTGAGGGATAACGCAGGAACAGCGCCCGCACGGCCTCGAGGTCACCCCACGGCGCGCGGGCGACGTTCATCGTGGCAAACGCGGGGCGATCTTCGCCCAAGCACGCGACGTAGGGCTCCCGATACGCGGCGTTCGCCGTCAGCGCGATCGCCCCCAGCGTGCGGCCATGAAACGCTCGATCGAAAGCGACCACGACATCGCGGCCCGTCGCCCGCAGCGCCAGCTTGAGCGAGGCCTCGGTGACCTCGGTGCCGGTGTTGCCGATGAACGACCGCGTGTCGGCCCACGGCATGCGCCGTGCGAGCTCGCCTGCAAGCTGCTGCTGGGGCTCGGTCCAGAAGGTACCCGCGGCCGCCACGAGCTTGCGCATCTGGGCTTCGATCGCAGCGATCCATTTGGGGTGGCCGTGGCCCAGCGGCAGACAACCGATTCCTCCCACCGCATCGAGGTAGACCTTGCCCTCTCGATCGCGGACACGCATCGATCCGCGCCCCGGCTCGACGTCGTCGAAGACCGCCGCATCCAGGACGAGGTTGCGGTTCGCGTACGTCGGCCAGCGGAGGTCCTGCATGGCTAGAAGCTATGGCAGCGGCGGCCCGCGGAATCAAGCCCGGGCCCGGCCGACCACTGCGGGCCACTCGAGACCCAACGTCGAGCCTTTGCGCGTCAGTAGCGGAGCACTGCGCCCGAGCCGTTGAACCGCAATTGCGTGCGGGTACTCGCGCGGGTTGTGCCGCCATTGCGTGGCCGCGTCGCCGCAACAATGCCGACCACCAGCGTGAGCATCGCAAGCCCCGCGGTCACACCCACCATGATGTTGGTCGACTTCTCCAACCGCTGCTCGCGCGCCTTGACGTCGTCGGGAAAACAGTCTGGCTCGAGCGCGCACGGAGTGCCCTGCTCGTTGAACTTCGCCTGCTCACGCTCGAACTCGCGGGCGGTGCGAAGCGTCAATCCGCCGAGGGTCCCCAGCGCGATCGCGGACGCCGACGTGACCCCGAGGCCCACCCAGAACGTCGGACGCAACCACTTGCCATCCGATCCTCGCTGGCGGCCGGGCACTGGCGGATCGCCGGGAACCTTGATCGGCGTGTCGAAGCCGTCGACGGAGATTACCTGTGACTCGCCGGCGCGGACCTCGATGACTCGTTGGCGCCGCTCGCCGACCGCTGCGCCCTGGAGATCGACATCGACTCGCCCGGCCACCACGAGCACGGGAAAGTCCTCACGCGCCGTGACCCGCCCGTTGATCCGGATCTGCCGCAGCGTGACGCCTCTGGCGACCTCGAGGCGCACCTCACCGATGCGAAGCATGAGCCGCGCGAGCGTCGCCTCGAGCTCCTCGCGATGCGATCCGCACAGCGCTGTCGACACCTCGGGTGTGTCACAGCTCGGAAGCGTCAGGTACCGTCGTGCCGCCAACGCTGCCGCGACGTCGTCTCCAGCCTTCTCATACGACTCGGCGACGTTGCGCAGTGCGGCCTCCGCCGCCATCGCCGCGAACGCCTGCTCGAACTCCGCGGCTGCGAGGGCGTAGGCGCCTCGATGGTACTGAAACATCCCCTGCTGAAAACGCTCGGTGAAGACCCGAACGCGCTCGGCGTAAATTGCGTCCTCGGTGGACTGTCGTGGCGGCGCGTCGTCGACCTCGACTGCCGGACTGGCCGGCGACGCCGGCGCTTCGCGGACCGCGAGTTGCAGCGGCGCAACGACGTTCGTCACGGCCAGCGAGAGCGCACACCAACAACCGAGCATGGACATCATGGCTGCGGACGCCGACTTCAGCGGCCCCCAGGACGCGCTTTGGTCTCGCTGAAATCGGGCATGGGGGCCAGCTTCGAACCATCGCCCGCAGGCACGACCTTCACAGGGGTCGCGGGCGCGTCGCCGACGCTGTCCGGCGCGGAGGTCACCTTGGTCTTCGGTGATTTCCGCACGGAAAATCGAATCGGCGTGGTGTTGCCGATCGCGGGGGTCGCCTCGGGGCTCGCCGGCGGGATCGGCACGAACCGAATCGAGTGATTCTCATCCCCGACCGGCGCGAGTTGGGCCTCGTAGATCTCGAAGCCGTCGCGCTCGAGACGCACGCTCAACGGTTGGGCACCGCGCGGCATCTCTACCGACATCGGCGTGACCCGCTCGAGGCGTCGCCCATCGATGATCACGGCCGCTCCCTGTGGCTCGGTGTTGAACACCCACTTGATGTAACCCGACTCTTCTGCCGCGGTGGTACCCGCGTTGCTGCTCACGTCCGGCTCACTCGTGGCGAGCTTGCTCGCGCTCGGGCTGTCGACCTGGCGCTGGGCGTAGGTGACGATCCCGGTCCCGAGCGCGGCGCCGAACAGCGGCAGCGCCAGGAGCAACGTCCACGAACGCCCCGCGCGCGGGGTCACGGCCGTCGTGGAGGTGACCTGCGTGGGAATCTCGACGAACTCGCGCACCGGCGAGTTCGCGGCCACACCCGAGAGCAGCGCCGTCGGAGTCCGTGCGCTCCCCGAGCTTCGCGACGCGGCCCGCGCTGCGTCGCCGAGCTCGAAACTCGACGAATGTCGCCCACGCTCGACGGGACGATCGATACCTCGCGTCCGGGCTGACGCGCGGACGTACTCGATGCGCGCATCGAAGTGGCGCCTGATCACTCTCGCGACGGCGTGGCGTGGATCTTCGCTGGTCTCGCAGGCCCGCTGGGCCGAGCGTAGATCGCGGAGCATCTCGTGGGCGTCGGCGTAGCGCCGCTCGAGATCGGGCTCGAGCGCCCGTGCGAGCACGCGCTGCACTGACGCATGCATGTCCGGGCCAAGCAGGCTCATATCGGGCAACCGCGAGTCGCTGACCTGCGCGAGGATCTCGGCCTCGGTCTCCCCGGTGACCAGTCGCGTGTTCGTGAGCAGCTCCCACATCACGGCACCGAGCGCGAACACGTCGGTTCGGCGATCGATGGCGTGCCCGCGCGCCTGTTCGGGCGACATATACGGCAGCTTGCCGCGAAGCTGCCCGGTCAGCGTGGTGCTGCGCTTTCCGGCGGCCTTCATGATCCCGAAGTCCACCACGCAGGTGCGTCCATCGACGCCGGCCAGCAGATTGTGCGGGGACACGTCGCGGTGGACGAGGTGGTAGGGGACGCCGTCGGGATCCACCAGATCGTGGGCACACGCGAGGCCCTCGCAGGCGTCGGCGATGATCTGCAGCACCGCGGGCACCGGCAACAACTCTCCGGTTTTTCGCAGCTCGCGGAGCAGTGTCGCGAGCGTGTCGCCCTCGATGAACTCCATCACCATGAAGAACACGTCGTCTTCACGACCGAGATCGAGGATCTCGACGACTTGCGGATGGCGAATCCTCGCGGCGATCCTGGCCTCGTCGAGAAACATCTCCACGAAGTCCGGCTCATTCGCGAGGTGCGGGTGGATCACCTTGACCGCGACGAGTTTCTCGAAGCCAGCGGTACCAACGGCGCGGCCGAGGTACACGGTCGCCATCCCGCCGTGACCGAGGCGATGCAGCAGCTCGTACCGGCCGATCAGCCGATCACGCGGCATCCCGTCGGATGACGTGCTTGGTCGCGAGGGTTTGGACCTCGCGTCGACCACTTTGGTTTCGGCTTCGGCTTCCATGCGCGAGTGCGCGAGCGCCGGCGTGCGGACGACAAGCCCTCCAAAGTTGACGATACGCGAAAGCCTGGGAGGGATCACGGCCCGGATGGCTCAACCTCGTCGCGGACGACGGTTTGCTGCATCCCTGCATCCGGGCAGCGGTCGCTGATTTCTGAGCTTTGCCAGTTGCAGCGGCTCTCGAGCTGCGATACCGCGCCTCGATTTTGGGTCGGGCGCTTCCTGCCGACCGGCAGAGAAGATCTCGGAGATCACTTTGGAGCCCGACGATTTATTTTATCCACCACCAACCATGCTTGTTTATGAGCTATGGCGTTGCCGACCCTCGATTTTCCGTGAATCGCTGCGATTTTGATCAGTTAGGCGCCGCTATCCACAGCATGTTGTGTCGGCGCCCATCACGCTCCACAACATCTTGTGGAATGACCCTTGCGTGTGCACAGATGTTGGATTACTTCACCGAGGAGATCTCGTCTCCACCCGGTGTGGGGGTGAAACGGGGGGAAATCATGGCAAAGCGACAAACGCGCCGCAGCATTTCTGTCAAAGGCATCACCTACCAGCGCCTCAAAAACTTCTGCGAGGAGCAGAGTCTGAGCGTCAGTGGCTACCTCGAGGACATCATCGCGGCCAAGCTCGACGCCGCCAATGTGCCCGTTCCCGAGAAGGTCGAACCCCGCGTTGCACCGAAAAGCGGTGAACCGGAAGAGATCATCTCGCAGCACTTCACGTTCTGACGGCGGTGCCCTCCCGGTAAGCCCGGGGCTTAGCTCGCCGATCCGCTACAGTCCGACGAGCCTTCGCGCTACTCTTGGCGCGGAGAGGCTCGTCGGATGAGGAAAAAAGATCTCGCATCCGTTCGGTTGCTGTCGCGACGCCAGGCACTGCAAGGCATGGGCGCAGTCCTCGCAAGCGCCGGCGCCTGTGGCGACGATGACGCGAGCGTCGCTGGCACGGGCGACTCGAGCTCCGGGACCGGCTCGACGGGTTTGGCTCCGACCACGTCGGGCCCGACCAGTTCGAGCAGTGGTTCTTCGTCGGGTGAAGGCACGAGCACCAGCGGCGATTCCGATTCTTCGGGCGGCTCTGACACCAGCGGCTCGTCCGGCGAGCCGGTCGACGAGTGCAGCGGAGACTCGGGCCTCACGCCTGCAGAGCTGCTCGCCGAGATCGACACCATCGTCGTGCTCGTGATGGAGAACCGATCGTTCGACCACTACTTCGGGTCGGCGACATTCCTCGAGAACTGGCCGATCAATGGACTCGTCGGCGACGAGAGCAATCTCAACCTCGCGGGCGAGGCCATCACCGTCTACGCGACGGACAAGCTCGAGATCCCCGATCCGCCGCACGACTGGGATCCGATCCACCTGACCTGGAACCAGGGCAAGATGGACGGCTTCGTGATCCAGCACGAGCTCGCGCATCCCGACACGTACTCGGATGTGATGGGCTACTACACGCGAAGCGAGCTCCCGATCTCCTACGCCTTGGCCGAGAGCTACACGCTGTGCGATCAGTGGCACTGCTCGTTGCTCGGACCAACCTGGCCCAATCGTTTCTACGTGCACTGCGCGAGCTCGAATGGTGGCCAGACCAACTTTCCCGAGCCGGGGCTCGAGAGTATCTGGGATGTGCTCGCTGCCCAGGACCCCCCGATCACGGCGCGCAACTACTACACCGACATCCCGTGGGTGTGGGGCGCGTTTGCAAATCCGTTCGTCAACTACACCGATGGCATCGAGGAGTTCTTTGCAGCGGCCGAGATCGGCTCACTGCCGCAGTTCGTCGTCATCGATCCCAACTTCGGTCTGATCGATGGTGGCGCAGGTCAAAACGACGACCACCCCAACGCCAGCGTGATGATGGGCCAGATCCTCTTGGCCGCGGTTCACGAGGCGCTGGCCCAGGGTCCGCAGTGGAGCCGCTG
>CANLQR010000003.1 GCA_947492135.1 Deltaproteobacteria bacterium
GAGTAGATCGGTGTAGGTCGCAGGGTTGCTCCGGCGAGAACCGTGGATCCCACCCTGCTTGATCGACACCACGCCCGGGCCGGTCGCGATCGACCCGTGCACCAGCGAGCTTTTGCCCGAGCCGGCGACGCCGGTGACCACGACGAGGACCCCGAGTGGGATATCGACGTTGACGTTGCGGAGGTTGTGCTGCCTTGCGCCGCGGATCTTCAGGGTGCCGGTGGACTTGCGCAGCTTCTTCTTGAGCGCCGGCCGGTCGTCGAGATGGCGGCCGGTGAGGGTGCCGCTGGTGCGCAACGCCTCGACCGTGCCCTCGAAGCATACGGTGCCGCCGGCCGCACCGGCGCCCGGACCAAGGTCGACGACGTGGTCGGCGATCGCGATCGTCAACGGCTTGTGCTCCACGACGAGCACGGTGTTGCCTTTGTCCCGCAGCCGCAGCAGCAGGTCGTTCATCCGCCCGATGTCGTGCGGGTGCAGTCCGATCGTCGGCTCGTCGAAGACATACGTGACGTCGGTGAGCGAGGAGCCGAGGTGGCGCACCATCTTGACGCGCTGCGCCTCGCCGCCCGATAGCGTGCCGGTCGGCCGGTCGAGCGACAGGTAGCCCAGCCCGATCTCCACGAACGACTCGAGGGTATGCTGCAGCGAGGCGACCAGCGGCGCCACGGACGGCTCGTCGAGGCCGCGAACCCACAGCGCGAGATCGCTGATCTGCAGCGCGCAGGCCTCGGCGATGTTGATCTTGTTGACCTTGGAGGACCGCGCAGCCTCACTGAGTCGGGTGCCGCCGCACTCGGGGCACGCGCTGAACGTGACCGCCCGGTCCACGAAGGCCCGGATATGCGGTTGCATCGCCTCACGGTCCTTGCCGAGGAACGACTTGTGCAGCTGCGGGATCAGCCCGGCGTACGTCAGATTGATGCCGTCGATCTTGATCTTGCTGGGCTCCCTGTGCAGCAGGTCGTGAAGTTCCTTCTTGGTGAACTTGCGAATCGGCTTGTCGGGGTCGAAAAAGCCGCAGCCGTTGTAGATGCGGCCGTACCAGCCTTCCATGCTGTAGCCCGGGATCGTGAGTGCACCCTCGTTGAGCGACTTGCTGTCGTCGTAGAGCTGCGTCAGGTCGAAGTCGGTGACGCTGCCCATGCCCTCGCAGCGCGGACACATGCCGCCGGTGCGGCTGAAGCTCTGTCTCTCGGTCTTGCCGGCACCGCGCTCGATGGTGATCGTGCCGGTCGCCCGCACGGAGGGGACGTTGAAGGCAAACGCGCTCGGCGAGCCGATGTGCGGCTTGCCGAGGCGGCTAAAGACGATCCGGAGCAGCGCGTTGGCGTCGGTGGCGGTGCCCACGGTGGAACGGGAGTTCGCGCCCATCCGTTCCTGATCGACGATGATCGCCGTGGTCACCCCCTCCAGCAGGTCGACGTCTGGCCGCGCCAGCGTCGGCATGAAGCCCTGCACGAAGGCGCTGTAGGTCTCGTTGATCATCCGCTGCGATTCCGCGGCGATCGTGCCGAACACCAGCGAGCTCTTCCCCGATCCGGAGACGCCGGTGAACACCGTCAGGCGGCGCTTGGGAAGCTCGACGCTGACGTCCTTGAGGTTGTTTTCTCGCGCACCCTGGACGCGTATCCGATCGTGGCTGTCGGCGGCGTGCTGCGCAGGCCTAGCCGAGGACGGCTTGCTGGGCTTGCTCACCGCGAGGTCCGCCTATCAGGCTTTGGGGCGACTACGCCCGGCGCCACAGCATGTCGCGGGCGGCGACCGTCGAGTCGTCTGCGGCGAGTCGCGAAAAGCTGCCCAGGACCTTGCCGACCAGCGTCTGGTAGGTCGTCGCGTTGATCTCGATCAGGTCACGGTGGGCCTCGGCGACCCGGGCCTCGTTGGCAACCTCGGCGGTCTTGACGCCGCTGGGGTTCACCTTGAGGAGTTCGAGTGCGACCATTCGAACCAGGCGACTGTCGAGTTCCGCGACCTTCATGCATCCCAGGCTAGCAGGTCCGCACGGCTCGCGACACCCTCTTGGCGCGGTTTCGCCACAATTGGGCCTGTTGTGGCGGGTTGTTCCAGTTGCGCCGCTCGTGACCTTTGGGCGGTTTGGCCAGGGAAACATCAAGGGTCGCGCTGGCGTTGCGGCGACGCGAATGGAGACGGAGCACGAAAATCGCGTAATGGCTCGTCGCTTCGCGTCACAGTAGTGGGATGGCTTTTCGCTCGGCTCGACCTACGATCGCGATCCTGACGTTGGTTTTTTCGGGGGCTTGCACCCGAGCAAACCCGATCTTCGCCGACGACGCGAGCGGCAGCGACGGTAGCTCTGGCGATGGCTCGACCACCGACGCGATGTCCGGTTCGGCCAGCGCGAGCACGGCGAGCACGGCGAGCACCGCGAGCAGCACGGTGACGGAGCCGACGACGTCCAGCAGCGAAGAAGCCGGGACCGGTGATCCCGACGAGTATTGCGGCGACGCGATCAAGCAGCCCGGTGAGGAGTGCGATGCCGGCGAAGACAAGATGGGCGACGAGACCGCGTGCCTCGAAGGCTGCATCCTGAACGTCTGCGGCGACGGGCACCGCGGACCGAATCAGGCGTGTGATGACGGCAACGACATCGACGACGACGAGTGCAGCAACGACTGCATCCAGCGCACCTGCCTGAACAAAGTGCTCGACGAGGGGGAGATCTGCGATCCGACCGCCCCGATGGCAGCCGTCGTCTGCACGCCGGCGTGCCTCGAAAACGAGTGCGGCGACGGCTACGCGCTAGGCCGCGAGGAGTGCGACGACAACAACGACGCCAACGACGACGACTGCGTCGTCGGGTGCCTGGACTGGCGCTGTGGTGACCAGTTCGTGAACCTGGGTAGCGAAGATTGCGACGACGCAAACACGGACTCCACCGATAGTTGCGTCGACTGCCAGGAGGCCTCCTGCGGTGATGGCTTCCTGAATGCGGGCGTGGAGCAGTGCGACCCGAATCTCGACGGGTCGTACAGCTGCGAGGCCGGAGGCCTCTTCGGTGACGCCGGCGGTTGCTCCCAAGACAGCTGCGAACTCGATCTCTCGGACTGCAACCACTGCGGCGACATGGAGGTGAACCTCGACGAGGGGGAGCAGTGCGACTTCGGTCCCAACGGAGGCGTCATGGACTGCACCGAGGCCGGTTGGGTGGGCGGAGCGGCGGCGATCCTGATCTGCAACGACCAGTGTCAGGCCTCGCCGGATGTTGGCTGTTGCTTGCCCGTCGCGGCACCTTGCAGCCAGGACGGTCCTGACTTTTGTTGCGGAGCCGCGACGTGCAACAAAAACGGTTTTTGTGGCAATGGCTGAGCTTGGCGCCTTCAACCCACGGCTTCGATCCGATCCCGCAACCGTTGCAGCACCGCGCGAGGCGCCCGCAGCGTGTAGGAAGTCCCGGTCTCGCCGTGGCTCTCCGCGAGCACCGTAGCGTCGTCGTAGACGTGTTTGACCACGGCGTGGGCGGCATACGGCACGAACACCTCCTCGACCTCGAGCTCACCGTCGAAGAACGCAACGATGAGCTCACGCACCGCGCGAACATCGGCCGGGTCGCGCGCGCTGACGATGATCGCCTCGGGATACTCCTGCTGCAACGCCGCCTGGGCCGCCGGCTCCAGCCGATCGCGCTTGTTGAGCACGAGCCGCCACGGGACCTCGCCGGCGCCGATTCCACTCAACACGTCTCGGGTCACCTGCAGCTGATCGCGGAATGTCGGATCGGCGGCGTCGACCACGAACAGCAGCAAGGACGCTTCGAGCGCCTCGTCGAGCGTCGAGCGGAACGACGCCACCAGCTCGTGGGGCAGCTTCTTGATGAAGCCCACGGTGTCGCTCACCAAGATGCGGGGCTCGGTCTCGGGTCGCAACGCGCGGACCGTGGTGTCGAGGGTCGCGAACAACTTGTCTGCGACGTACACGCCGCTTGCCGTCAGCGCGCGCATCAGCGAGCTCTTGCCGGCGTTGGTGTAGCCGACCAGCGCAGTGCGGCGCTGTTGCTGCCGTGAAGCCCGGCGGGTCGCATGGTCACGTTCGATCGAGACCAGCTCGCGGCGGAGCTCGGCGATGCGATCGCGGATCTTGCGGCGGTCGAGCTCGAGCGCAGACTCGCCCGCGCCCTTGCCTCCGATGCCACCGCGCTGCCGATCACCGCCGGCCCCGGCCTCGCGCAGCCGCGGCGCGACATAGCTGAGCCGGGCGATCTCCACCTGTAGCCGGGCCTCTCGACTCTTGGCGTGGCGATGAAAGATCTCGACGATCACGTGGGTGCGATCGAGAACCTCGGCACCGGTCGCACGCTCGAGGTTGCGCTGCATCCGTGGTGAGAGCTCGTGATCGACGACGACGACCTCGGCCAGCTCCGCCGGTGGCGGAGTCCGCCGCCCGGGGGCGTCCGTGTCGGGCTCCGCAACGTCGGCCGCGTCGTCGTCGTCGTCGTCGCCCTCGTCGCCCTCGTCCCGCGGCTGACGGTCGTCGTCGTCGTCGTCGTCGGGGCTACGTCCGGTCAGGTGAGCGCGTCGTTGCTGCGCACGATCGCGCGAGGCGATCACCGGGGCGGTGTCGCCGTCGCCCCCCGTCCAGTCGGCCAGCTCGCGGAGTCGTCCACCGCCGAGCACGGTCGACGGTGAGATTCGCTCTCGGCGTTGTGAGATCTGGCCGACGACGTCGAGCCCGAGCGTCGTCGCCAAGCGCCCGAGTTCCGCGAGATCGGCCGCGTGGGCCTCGTCGCTGACGCCCGGGAGCTGTACAGCGACAAGGACGGTCCGCGGCCGATGTTCAGAGGTATCGACCATGTGGGGCGGGAGGGTACCCCAACCGCTCGGATCAGGCCTTGACCTTGTAGGACTCGCACGCCTTCATCGCGTCGTCCTTCTTGATGCCGTCGCCCATGCTGGCCTTGAGGTTGGCCGAGCACACGGTGGTCACGTTGCCGAACTTGCGCACGTAGAGCAGGACCTGGCCCTTACCCTCGTCGTAGCTCACGACCGTCCACCAGCCCAGCTCGGTCTTCTTGACATCCTCGTCGACGTTGGAGATCGCGGTGCCGACCTGCATCATCATCGGCGCTGCGGCCTTGAGGTCGTCCATCGACTCGAGCTTGTCGGTGACGACGCGGATCACGATGCCGGTGAGCATCTCCTCGTTTTCCCACTTCGCGACCTTGGCATCGGCGTCCCACACCGGCTTCCACGCGCCCATCGCGGCCAGCTCGAGGCCGAGGAACTCCTTGTCATTGCTCGGCTCGGGGCCAGCCGGTGCCGCAGGTGGTGCGTCGGCGGGCTTGGCCGTCTCTGGATCGACCGCGACGGGAGCCTTGGCGTCGTCAGCCTTCGCATCGGCCTTGGCTGCGCCAGCGTCCGCCTTGGCTGCGACCTTGGCGTCGGCCTTCTTCGCGTCCTTGGCGTCGGCCTTCTTGGTCTCGGACTTCTTGTCGGTTTCGGCCTTCTTGTCGTCGCACGCGACGGAGCACAAACCAAGGACTGCGAGGAGGGGAAGTAGGCGTGTCATGTTGTGGGGGGGACGGTAACCGACCCGCCGGGTCGCACGGGGCCCATCGTGAGAATTCGCCGACGTGAGGCACCATTCGAGCCGCGCGAACGACAACAGGACTTACGATGCCCGCGATGAGCTGGGTGCTTGGGGCCGCGGTGCTGGCCGCGTTGGGCTGGATCGTCGCCATCGTTGGTGGCCAGCTCGGCCGTGCGGACCGGCGGCAGCAACTGGCGAGCGCGGCGGCACAACTCGAGGCCCAGGCCCTGGGGCTCGACGCCACGCGCCCCGGCGGTGCACCCGATCGCCCGATCGAGGTGATCTCGGCGAGCCAGATCGAGCCGCGGGCGCAGCGTGAGCCGTGCCCCCGCTGTGGTGGACGATTCCACGTCGCGACCCACGAAGTCCAGGTCATCGACGACGATCGCCCGGGCCCGGGGATCGACGCCGACGCCAAGCGGCTGCGTCACGTGGTCTGCCGTTGTGGCAGCTGCGGCGTCGAGCGACCAACATGGTTTTACATCCGCGTGCCCACACCACTGGCGTGACGCCGTAACCTCGGCGCAAGTGCTCGCGTCCCCATGCTAGGGTAGCCGGAAGTATGAGCGAGCAGACCCATGGCTACTGTGCCCGTTGCGAGTGCGAGGTCGAGGTCGAGCGTCGTCACCCGCTGAGCTTGCGGCGCAAGCTCAAGCTGTATCTGTACGCGCCAGTCATTCTCGTTCCGGTGTTCCCGTTCATCGCCTTCGACTATGTGTTCGCGCTGCCGATCTTCATGCTCTACATGCTGGGCATCGGTCCGGTGCTCATGATCGTGCGCGAGCCGGCAGTGTGCTGTGCGTGTGGGGCGTTGGTGGCGAACAACGCCCGCACGATCGTGGCGACCTCGACTCCGTGAGCGACCGTGTGACCGGGTCGACACGAGGGCCAGCGCGGCGCCCGCCCGTGATGAGCTACCCCGTGGCCTGCCGCATTGCTCGGCAAACCCCGGCCCAGAGCGTACACGATGGGTTCCGAGTGCGTCGCGCTCGTCCGTGGCCGAGGTCGGGCTAGAGTCGTCGCGCTCGCCGCTTCGCCAGGCCGCTTCTCCAGGCTTTCTCATGACCAACACGTCGCTCGCCATCCTCTCGTTGCTCGCCGTGACGGCGTGTGCCGATCCGAATCGAGACAACCAGCTCTCGGCGGGTCTCTCCGGTGACTCGGCGACTGGCAGCACCTCTGGGCCCGGGACCAACGCGGACACCAGCGCAGGGACCAGCTCGGGGACCGACCCGTCCACCAAGCTCGACGTCGGTCCCCCCGATACCGATGGACCGCTCAATCTCGCCGAGGTTTTCGGCCACAGCGCGGACACGCTGTTTCGCGTGGATGCCGAAACCAACGAGGTGGAGATCGTCGGCGACTTCGCCGGGTGTACCGCGTCGATCATCGACATCGCGCTGGATGCCAACTCGAAGATGTACGGCACCGCCTATGGATCGCTGTGGTCGATCGGCCGCCTGACGGGCGAATGCACGAAGATCGCCGACGGTAGCTATCCGACGTCGCTGTCGTTCGTTCCTGCCGGGACCGTCGACCCCGACAAGGAGGCGCTGGTCGGTTTCAATGAAGATGAGTATCTGCGCATCGATACGGTCACCGGCGAGGTCGAAGTGCTCGGGACGCTCACCGAGGGGCTGCGCTCGAGCGGCGACATGGTCTCGATCGATGGCGCCAGTTGGCTCACGGTGACCGATCTCGATGCTTGCTCCGAGGTCGACTGCATCGTCGAGATCGACCCAGCGACGGGCGCCGTGATCACGAACTACGGTCCGCTGCCCTACAACGAGGTCTTCGGCCTGGCCTTCTGGGCCGGCCGTGCGTACGGATTCTCGCGCGGAGGTGAGCTGTTCGAGATCCAGTTCCTGGACGGGTCCGTCGCGACCACGCCGATCGACATCCCGGTGGCACCCGCGAATCTGGAGTTTTACGGCGCCGGCTCGACGACCTCGGCGCCCGCGGCGGGCTGATCGGCCGGGGCACAGGCGCAGCCGCGGCGCGAACGTGGCTGTGTAAGCCGGGCTCGACCGACGTCGTTCGGCGAAACATGACGCGCAAGTTCCTGGGTTTGGTGGTGCTCGCAACCATGGCGGGCGGCTGCAAGAAGATGAGCGCCGACTACGCGGGCGCACCAATGATGCCGGTCGCGGGCTATGGCATGACGGCGGCTTCGCCGAGCCATGGCGGCGAGTCGTACGCGGGCGTCGACGAAAACCCCGTGATCGCGGTGGCCGACGACGCGCGCTCGACCTTCGCCGTCGACGTCGACACCGCGTCGTACAGCAACGTCCGCCGGTTCTTGCGCGAAGGCAGTGCCCCACCCGCCGACGCTGTGCGCATCGAAGAGCTGGTGAACTACTTCGACTACGACTACCAAGAGCCGACTGGCACCACGCCGTTCTCGGTCACTTCGGAGGTGGGCCCGTGCCCCTGGAATCCCGAGCACGAGCTGGTTCATCTCGGCTTGCAAGGCAAGCACCTCGCCGCGGCCGCCGTGCCCCCGCGCAACCTGGTGTTCCTCCTCGATGTCTCGGGCTCGATGCAAGACCCCGACAAGTTGCCGCTGCTGCAGCGGGCGATGGCGTTGGTCACCGAGAACCTCCGGCCCGCCGATCATGTCGCGATCGTCGTCTACGCGGGCGCGTCGGGCGTGGTGCTCGAGCCGACCTCGGGTCTGGCGAAGTCCGACATTCTCGAGGCGGTCCTTCGTCTCGAAGCCGGAGGCTCGACCAACGGCGGAGAAGGCATCGAACTGGCCTATCGCATGGCCGAGCGCCACTTCAACGCCAAGGGCATCAACCGGGTGATCCTCGCGACCGACGGCGACTTCAACGTCGGCATCACTGACCACAAAGATCTGGTGCGGTTGATCGAGGCCAAGCGCCAAGGCGGCGTGTTTCTTTCGGTGTTGGGGTTCGGCTCCGGCAACCTCCAGGATTCGACCATGGAGTCGCTGGCGGACAAGGGCAACGGCAACTACGCCTACATCGACTCGCTTGCCGAGGCGCGCAAGGTCTTGGTCACCGAAGCCGGATCGACGCTCGTCACCATCGCCAAGGATGTCAAGCTGCAGGTCGAGTTCAACCCGCTAGAGGTCGCGTCGTTCCGCTTGATCGGCTACGAGAATCGCCTCCTCGAGCACAGCGACTTCAACGATGACGCCAAGGATGCCGGCGAGATCGGTGCGGGTCACTCGGTCACTGCGATCTATGAGATCGCGCGGATTGGCCACGGCGCCGACCCCAAGGTCGATCCCCACAAGTACCAGCGCGACGACTCGACGACTGCTGCGGCACGCAGCGGCGAGCTGATGACGGTGAAGATCCGCTACAAGCAGCCCGACGGCAGCGACAGCGCGTTGCTGTCGTTCCCGGTCCACGGTGAAGCCGGGGGCCTCGCCCAGACTTCGCAGGACTTTCGATTCTCCGCGGCGGTCGCCGAGTTCGGCATGCTGTTGCGCGACAGTGCGCACCGCGGCAACGCAAACTGGGCGGACACCCGCAAGCTGGCCACCGGGGCGCTGGGAGAAGACCCCGACGGCCTGCGCCGCGAGTTTCTTGCGATGCTCGACGCTGCCGCGGGGCTCGCGGGGGCACCGATCGCGGTCGCGAAGGACTGACGCCACGTCCAGATGACGCCACGTCCAAATGGCGCCGCAGGCCCAGGATGGCGCCGCAGGCCCAGGATGGCGCAGCAGGCCCAGGGTAGACATCTGGGGCGGCCGTCAAGAACGCCAAGGCACGGCGCTAGCCGGTCGTGAACGGTGCGTGATAACCTGCCGCCCCCGTGAATGACGGAGTCACCTTCGCGCTGCCCAAGGGCCGGGTCCTCAGCGCAGCGGCACGATTGCTGGGGCGCGCGGGCATCGACACGGCGGTGCTGCTGGGCCCGGATGATCGGCGATTGCTCATCGAGCTGCCCGACGGCAACCGGGTCCTGCTGGTCAAGCCGAGCGACGTGCCGACGTACGTCGAGCACGGCGTCGCCGACGTCGGGATTGCAGGTCGCGACACGCTCGAGGAGCAGGCCCGCGATCTGTACGAGCCCGTGGATCTCGGCATTGGCGCCTGTCGACTCGTGGTCGCGCAGGCCCGCGATCGGTCGGCCCCCCTCGAGCGCGGGATGGCGCTGCGGGTCGCGACCAAGTACCCCAACCTGGCGCGCCGCCACTACCTCGCGCGCGGCATCGACCCCGAGATCATCGAGCTCTTCGGCTCGGTGGAACTCGGGGCGATCACCGGGCTCGCCGATCAGATCGTCGATCTGGTGGAGAGCGGCGAGACCCTCCGCCAAAATGGCCTCGTCGAGCTCGAAACCGTGATGGACGTGACCAGTCGCCTCATCGTGCATCCCGCCAGTCTCAAGCTCCGCCACCAGCGGATCGCAGCGCTGATCGAGGCCGTTCGGGCGGTGACCTCGGCAACGGACGCCAGAAAGGCCACCGGAACGTGAGCACTGGCGAAGATCGGCAAGACGACATCGCACTCGTCCGCCGCGCGATTTCCCACGAGCTGAAGGTTCATCCGCGCGTGATCGATCAGGGGCATGGACCCGACGCTGCAGCGCGTGCAGAGATCGCCGCGACCGTGCCCGCGCTGTCGGCGTTCGGGACCAAGTCGTTTCTATCGGTATCGGCGATCCTCGACTGGGATCATCAGCTGCCCAGCGGCTTTCTCCTGCTGCGCGTGCTCGCGTCCTATGACAAGCGCGACCAAGAGCGTGTGCAAGCCGTGGTCGAAGATCGCGACGACGAGATCGCCGAGACCAATCTGTACCCCGAGTTCGATCTACCCGACTATGGAGAGATCGACGCGAGCGAGTCCTATGTCGCCGTACTGCGTGCAGGCACGACCAAAGTCGACGACTTTCGCTTCCTGAGTTCGTGGCGCAAGCAGGTCGGCGGTGCGGTCGCCGATCTCGCGGTCAAGACGGTGACCCGCAGTGCGAACTACCAGCGCGCAGCGGCGTCGCGCCGCACCGATGGGCTCGGCGGAGCCGTCGTGATCGGCTGGGCGCCGCCATGTCTGGCGAACAGCGAGAACTGGGCAGTCGAGATCTGGCTGCTGACCGAGTTCGACGGTCAAACCGGCAAGGCTCGGGTGTTCATGGTCGACGCGGAGCGCAAGGAAATCACGCGCGAGTACGACACCGACGTGCAGCTGGCCTGACCGCCGGGCACGGGCACGGGCACGGGCACGGAGCAGGCTGGTGAAAAACGCTCCGCGTCTTTCAGCAGCCTGCTAGCGCAGCTCGGCGACCTGGCGCTCGGCGTCGGCTCGGCTGGGATGCTCGGCCGGCGCTACCGCGAGGAACTTCTCGAACGCCTCGCGGGCTTCCTTGCGCTTGCCTTCGCTGGCACGCGCGCGGCCCAGGAAGATCAGCGCTTCGGGGTACCACGGCTGGTTTTGGGCGGTGTCGACCGCGGCGGCGGCGAACGACTCCGCAGCCTTGGCCATCGCGTTGGTCTCGAACAATGCCCGCCCACGCAGGTACTGGGCTTCGAGCAAGGTGTCGTCGAGTACGATCGCTCGGTCCAAGCTCGCGATGGCTTTGGCGGTCTCGCCGAGGTCGCGCTGGGCCCGGCCGAGGTTCAAGAATGCCTCGGGGAATCGGTCGGTCGCGGAGACGACTTGCGCGAGCTGATCGGCCGCGAGCTTGGCTTCGCCTTTGTGCGCGGCGAGTCGGCCATACAAAAAACGAGCCTCGACGAGCGTCGGATCGATCTGCAAGGCCTTGAGATACTCGGGGCGCGCTTCGTCGTGCCTGGCGTTGTACTCGAGGATCTTGCCGCGCAGCAGCTGCTTTTCGGCGCTTGGAACCGTGGGCGTCGATCGATCGATCTGCACGAGCGCCTCAGCGATGTCTCCCGCGTCGAGCTGGGCCTGCGCGAGCAACAGATGGGCCTCCCAGTCGTTCGGGACCGAGAGCAGCGCGCGCTGCAGCACGACCTTGGCCTCCTCGGGCTTGCCCTGCGCGAGCCGCAAGCGGGCACCGACCACCAGCGTCTCGGAGTCTGCGTCGGGATCTTCGAGTCCGTCGCCGACCAAACCTTCGAGGCGATCGATGGCGCCTTCACGCACGAAGATCCGACCCAAGGGCGCGGTGAGTCCCACGAACGCGCCGGTGCGTTCGTAGACCGCCAGCAGATCCGCGCGACCCGCATCTTGCTGTCCGATGTCGATACGCAACAGACCGCGGGCAAGCAGCGCAGCATTGTCCCAAGGGGTTGCGAGCAGGGCCTGATCGAGTGCAGCCAGGGCGGCGGTGCCCTGTCCGGCCTTGGTGAGAATCGCGGCCTTGGCCCGCAGGACCAGGGCCTCGTTGGGCTTTGCCCCTGCGTCAGCAACGCGTTTGCGCGCGGTGTCCAGCACAGCCAGGGCGTCTCCGAGTTGATCGAGGCGCACCAGCATCTGGGCCTCGGAGATGCTCGCCGAGACGTTGAGCGGGTCGCGCGTGATTGCTGTCGAAAACGCCGATCTGGCCTCGGGCGCTTGCAGTCGCATCGCGTGCACGCGACCCAGCATGTGCGCTGCATCGGCGCGCCCGGGCCACTTGGTTTCGATCGCCGTCACGATCTCGAGCGCCTTGTCGCCTTGACCCGACTCGAGCTGGACCTCGGCCTGCAGCAGCACGGCGCGGATGTCCTCGGGGTTGGCTTCGACCAGGCCGCGGATCGCCAGGTCGGCCTCACTGAGCCGACCGGCCTTGGTCAACGCGCTGACGCGAGCCAGGCCAAGGCTGCGATCGGTCGGAACGATCGCTCCCGCCTCTTCGTAGTGGCGGGCGGCCTTGGCTGCAGAGCCGGCCGCGTCTTCGAGCTGCGCGCGCAACCGCAGGCGCACCGCGTCGAACCCGGGACCCGCCTCTGGGCTGCTGAGGATGGCGTCGAGCCACACTCTGGCCTGGCGTAGCTGCCCGGCCGCGATCGCAACGCGCACCGCAGTGGCCATGAGCCCAGGGTGCTTGGCGTGGGCGGCGAGCGACGCTTCGACCGCGGTCATCTCGCCCTGAGCATTGCGGATCGCACGGGCTTCGTGGCGCAGCCCGATCGCTGCGAGGTCGGCGGGCGTCGCGGCGAGCACCGCATCGGCCTCGACCACTGCGTCGGCGTCTCGCCCCTGCGCAAGGCGCAGCCATCCGCGATACAGCCGAGTCCGCGGACCGTCGTCTGCAAGTGCGGCCTCGGCCTCGGCGAGTGCGCCGGCAACGAGCAGCGAAAGACCGATCGCGCGTCGCACGAAGGGCTCGGTCTGCGCTGCGAAGGGTTGCAGCCAGGCCGCGGCCTGTCCCTGCCGAACGGAGTCGGGGCCATAGCGCAGCTGCAGACCCAGCGAGGCCTCGGCTTGACCGACGGGATCGCCGGCCTTCTCGGCCGCGGCGATCGCCGCGAGATAGGAGGCTGGAGTGTCATTCGCGAGCAGCGTGAGCACCTCGGGCGTTCGATCGATCGCCGCGGTCACGACCGTCGGACTCTTGCCATCGGGCTTGTTGGGCGGGGTTCTCGTGGAAGTGACCGGAACGTCGGCGGGTGGATCGAACACGCCGACGGCCCAGGCGCCACCACCAACCACGGCAAACAACGCGAGTCCGCCACCCACGAGCAGCAACGGACGTCGTGCTGGGCTGGTCGACACCGCACGAGGTAAGGGCGATCGCCGTGCTGCCGAAGGATCGAGGCCGAAGGGCTCGGGGGCTGCGCCCTCGGCAGCCGCGCGCGCCGCCACTCGTTGCGCGGGCGTCAGATGCTGGTCGGCCGGAGCGAGCGACTGGTCGGCTGGCCGCGGCAGGATGTGGGCGGGTTCGAGATCCAACCCGGCCGGCGTCAACTGCCCGCCAGCAGACGGTGTGAGCAGGCCGGTGTCAGCCGGCGCCAACAGCTCGAGATCGATCGGCGCGGGCAGATCGATCATTCCCGCTGGCATCGGCAGGTCGTGCTCGGCCGGCGAAGGCAGATCGAGATCGCCGAGCGAGATCATGCTGGCATCGGAAGGCACGCCGATGACCATCGGCGTGGTGCCGGTATGGCCTCCGCCTTGGAAGGGGGGTGGCTCCGGTGCACGAAACTGGCCCGCTCCCGCTCCCGGTCGCGCCGGTGTCGGCAGATCGACCGTCGGGACCTTGAAGGTCATCGCCGTCGAACGATGCACCGGGGTCGGGAGATCACCCGCTGGCGCCAGGGTTGGCGCGGGCGGCACGACGCCCACCGGAGGTCGCGCGAACAGAGGCTCTCCCGTGATCGGCCCAGGTGCCGCGGCGGCGCGAGGCGGCGGGGGCGGCGGCGTGCGAGCGGGCTGTGGTGGCGTTGCCGCCCGCGCCGGAGGGACCGGCGCCACGCGTGACGGTGCAGCCACCGACGGCCGCGCAGCCGGTGCTGCTGCGGGCGGAGGCGCGAATGCGGACGGCTTCGCGCGACCCACTGTGGGCAAGTCGATCTCGACCGATCCATCCGCACCGGGGAACGGCAGGTCGAGATCACCAAACGTCGAATCGAGCTCGCCCAGGCTCATGCCCCCGGAGTCGGAGCCCAGCACCGGCGCCTCCAGCGATTCGTCGGGCAACATTCCGAACAGCGTCGAGCCCAGCGTGCTGGTCTGGGCCTGACCCTCGCCAGCGAACGACGGTGGCGCACCAACCCCGAGATCCTGGAAGTCGGCGACAGGCGGGCCGCCGAAGCCACGGCTCGCACCGACAGGGGTGGCGCATCGTGGACATCGCGTCGGCGCAGGCCTCATCGCGTCCATCACGAAACTGCACTTCGAGCACGTTGCCATTTCTCGTCGCCGCCGCAGCATATCACGCCCCTGAAGACGCGGGAGCCAGCGAATCCCACGACCGCGCCGCGCCGAGGCGGCCGTCATCGCGTGGCCACGCCACCCACACGACCACCCACGACACCATGACGATTCGGCGGCTTGGACCGCGACGAAGCCCCGCTTTGTCCCGGCGGCTAGGCTGACCTACCCTTGGCACCGCGTGGACGCCACCGAGACGCTGCCGCGCGGCACCGCGCTGGACCGCTATGTCGTGCTCGAGCCGATCGGGTTCGGGGGCATGGGCACGGTGTATCGCGCGCACGACCCCAGGCTTCGTCGCGAGATCGCGATCAAGGTGATCCGGGTGCACTCGAGAGATGCGGCGGTCCGCGGCACCGCGCGAGCTCGCCTGCTGCGCGAGGCCCAGACGATGGCGCAGCTGAACCACCCCAACGTGCTGCCGGTGTTCGATGTCGGCTATCGCGACGGCCACTTGTTCGTGGCGATGGAACTGGTCGACGGCCTCGATCTGCGCCATTGGCTGGACCTCGAGCCGCGCTCGTTGGCTTCGATCCTCGCGGTGTTCACCGACGCCGCTCGGGGGTTGGTCGCCGCCCACGCGGCCGGGGTCGTGCATCGCGACTTCAAGCCTGGCAACGTGCTGGTCGATCGCGGCGAGCCACCGCGGGTGCGCGTCACCGACTTCGGGCTTGCCAGATTCGCGCTCACCGACGAGGCCGCGATCACCTCCGACCCAGGGTCGGTTTCGGAGCCGCTCGGCGTCGCGGCGCTGGTCGACTTGCAGCTCACCGATCACGGGGTGGTCATCGGCACGCCACCGTACATGGCCCCCGAGCAACAGCTCGGCCATGCGGCGGACTTTCGCGCGGACCAGTACTCGTTTGCGGTGGCGCTGTGGGAGGGCGTCTACGGCACTCGACCGTTCGCCAACGACACCCCCGAGGCCGTGCTCGACGCCAAGCTCAAGGGAGCACCGCCCGCGCCCACGTCTCGTGCGGTGCCCAGGTGGTTGCACGCGGTGTTCGAGCGCGCGTTGGCACCGGATCCGGCACGACGCTTCATGACGATGAACGCGGTGGTCGAGGCCCTCGATCGCGGTGCACGCCGGCGCTGGTGGCCGGTGGGCGTGGTTGCGGTGGCGACAGCGGTGGCGGTCACTGCGGTCGTGGCCAGGGGTGCCGACGAGCTCGGGCGCTGCGAGACCGCCCCGTTGACGCTGGACACGCTGTGGAATGACGCAAGCCGAGAGACGGTGGCGGCGGCGATGTCAGTCCAGCAGGTGCCTTACGCCGCCGACGCTCGCGAGCACGTGATCGAAGGCCTCGATCGTTGGGCCCAGGGGTGGACGAGCGCGGCGACCGAAGTCTGTGCGGCCACGGTTCCACGCAACCCCGAGGCCGCGAACGTGCGCGATCGTCAGGTGGCGTGTTTGCATCGCCAGCGCGAGTCGTTTGCCGCGCTCATCGGCGTGCTGACGGACGAGCCCGGGGTCGCCCGCCGAGCCGTCGACGCCGTGGCGGGATTGCCCGACATCGCAGGGTGTCGCGACGAGGTCGCGTTGCGGGCCGAGGTCGAGCCGCCACGCGGCATCGACACCGCCCGCGCAGTGGGTGAGGTCCGCGTGCTGCTGGCCCGGGCTGCCGCGTTGCACGCCGCAGGGCGCTACGACGACGCCATGGTGCTCGCCAGGCAGGCCCGCCTCGAGGCCGAGAGCATCGACTACGCGCCGCTTCGGGCCCGCGCGCATGCGGTGCTGGGTTCGGTGGCGTTGCGTGCAGGCGACGGTGTGCTGGCCCGAGAGGCGATGCAGAGCGCATTTTTCATGGCGAGCGCGGCCGGTGACGCCGAGACCGCTGCCGAGGCGGCGCTGCAGTCGATCACGCTGGCGGGCATGGCCGACGATCCTGACGCGGCCCGGCAATGGGCCGAGCACGCCCAGGCGCAGATCGTTCGCATGGGTAGCCCCGCGCGACTCGAGTCCGAGCGGCTCGCGAATCTGGCCCACGCCGACTGGCTCGAGCAACGCTTCGCGGATGGGCTTGCGCGCCTCGAGCAAGCCCACGCGCTCGCCGAGGGTGTGGTGCTCGCCGACGATCCGGCTCGGGCGAGCCTCGAAAACCAGCTCGCGCTGTTTCTCGATGCTCTGGGCCGCCATGACGAGGCGCTCGCGCACCTGCAACGCGCGTTGGCGGTGCGCATCGCCGCGGTCGGCGACGATCACCCCGACGTGGCCAACCTTCGACTCAATCTCGGCATGCATCTGCGCACCGCGGGCGACCTCGCGGGTGCGCGCGAACAGATCGAACGAGCGGTCGCGATCCAGCGCGAGACCCTGCGACCCAATCACCCCTATCTCGCGATTTCACTGGCCGATCTGTCGATCGTGCTGGCCGAGCAGGGCGAGCTGGCGCGGGCGGAGCAGCTGCAGCGAGAGTCGCTGGAGATTCGCGTTGCTGAGCTTGGACCGCAGCATAGCGATGTTGCGGAGTCGTGGTTCAATCTCGGCGGTATCGCGCGTGAGCAGGGCCGGCCTGATGTTGCGGTCGAGCATCTCGCTGCGGCGCTGGCGATCCTCGAGCAGCATGTTGGCGCGGATAGCCCGCAGCTTGTGGATGTTTTGCTGGCGCTTGGAGGCGCGGCGCGAGAACGCGGTGAGCTCGACGAGGCCCGACGGCACCACCGGCGGGCGGAGGTGATCGCTGTGGGCAGCTCGCAAGAGGTTCGGACGGCGGTGGCGCAGGAGTTGGCGAGCGATGAGCAGGCCGTCGCGGCCGGGCGGTGAAGTTCGGGGGACGGCCGGCGGCGGGCTCAGCGATCGCCGCACCGCGCCTCGCCGAGCGGTCGTGGACGTTGGACGGCGCTCGGGCTACCTCGGCTTGTAGATCACGTGCTCAAGCCCGGGGTTCGCGTAGGCATCCGAGTTCGTGACGTGCCCGTCGTTCGGGCCGACTTTGCACACGCTGAGCCCCCTCCGAAAGACGATCTGCAGTCCGTGCTCGGGTTCCCAGTCGCAATTGCATTCGAGAGTGACGTACACGCCGTGATCGCCGTAGCCGCGCCGCGTGACGGTAGGTTCGTCGCCCAGCGTGATGTGGTCCCAGACGTCAGCTGGGGCCTGGATTGCGATGTATTCCTCGTCACCGGGTTCCCAGTCGGCGTTGCAGTCCTGGTAGTACCGAAAAATGTGGGAAGCCGCGGCCTCCAGGACGGTGGCGTCGGCAGCAAGGAAGTTCTCGATAGCTTCGTGGAACTCCCCTTTCTCTTGGTCATCGTCGTAGCCCTCGAGAACGATCCGACACGTTTGGCCACGCAGCACGACCACGGGCAACGGTTCGCTGCGGCGCCAGCCGAGGTCGTCAGGTTCTGTCATTTGGCCGAGCCCAGGAACGTTCATTTCTTCTCCGATCAACGTCCGTCCGACGAGTAGGCGTTCAGCTGCGGGGCGAAGGCTCGCCAGGTGCAAAAGCTGGTTGGGCAGCAGATCGAGGACGACGCGCGTCCTATTCGTCGTCGGCCTCGGTTGGCACAACCCGGCGTTGCCATTGATCGGGATTTCTCCGACCGTGCATCACAGCCACGATGTAGACCATGCGTGGATAGACGCGGAAGTACACTGCGTATGGAAAACGCTCCACTCGTCTACGACGAATCTCTCCGTCGTAGACGATCGGATAGCGCTCGGGGTCTTCGCGGATCCGCGTGATCGCAAGGTCGAGATGATCGCGAAAGCGGATACCGAGCCCGAACTTGCGGCCCTGGTAGAACGAGAATGCCTCCAGGGCGTCCGCGCGCGCCTCGTCGCTGAAGGTAACGGGGGTCACCTCGGCGTGCCCGACATCTCGGCGCGGACGGACTCCCACGACGTTCCGACTGGACCGTCACGCTCGAGCCGCGCGAGCCGACGGTCGAGCTCGGCGCGCTGCTCCGATGTCAGGTCGAGGTCGCAGTCCTCGAGACTCACCCAGAGTTCGTCGATGAGCGCGAGCTTCTGATCCGGCGTCAGCCCCTCAAGGTCGATCGCGGCCTTCGTCACGGATTTGAGCGTGGCTGAACTGCTGCCGGTTGCCAAGGACTTCCCCGTAACCTCGCGACGCAGCCCGCCGGAATGGCAGCGTCTCGGCGGCGCCGCCGGGGCGCGCCCGGCGCGTCGTACGCTTGCTGGGTGCGCCCGAGGCACCGCGGCAAGGCGGGCTCCCAGAGCTACTGCGCCAGTCGACCCTCCATCGACGCGAACGCGCGGCACTCGGCACTCGTGCAGTTCGAGAACCGTGAAGGCGTTGCCGATGTCCTCGAGGAACACGGAGATCCGATATGTGTGCTCCCCGGCCGGAGGTGAGTCGACGAACGAGAACGCCGAGTAGCCCGTCCGCTGCAACGACTTGTTGGCCAGTGTTACCGATCATCCCGGTTGCTCACGCGTCGGACCCTGCGCCAGAGTCCGCAGGAACTCGGCGAGATCGGCATGACCTCCATGTTCCGCATAGTGCGCCGGCGTGAAAGAGCCGTGTCCCTTCTATGCATCGGCGGCGAGACGCAGAAGAAGCTCTACAAGCGAACGACTCCCTTCCCTTGCGACGACCATCAAGGGCGTGACGTCGTCCGCGGCGCCGTTTGCGTCCGCACCACTCGCGACCGTAGGCGTTCAGCTGGGAATCGCGTGGGCGAAGCCCGCGTGATTCGTCAGTTGCAACGGCTTGTTGGACGGCTGCACGAATGCAATCCGAGTCCGAGTCAACCGCTTGGAAAGAGAATTCGCTTCCACGGAAGCCCTGGAATTCAAGTGTCGTGGTCTTCCGCGATCCGCGACGAGGGGGATCAAGGGATACGGCCCGGGACCTGCATTCTCGTCCGTTCGAGTTGTCACTCAGCTCCGGTACACGCGCACTCGCAGATCGGGTCATCCCCGCTCGCGAAAGTACAGCTTGTGAAACCGACGGGGAAAACCCCGCACGCCTCCAGCAGCACCGTCTCCTCATCGAAGACGCTCCATACCGGTCGAACGTATGTGATGCCGTGAAGCGGAGCCGGCTCCGCGCAAGCGGCGTCGGGTAGACAACCGGACGGCGGCGGGCTGTCAACATACGCCAGGCACCGACTCGTGATGGGCCCCGCGCCGCAGCCGTCCGCGACGTAGGCGCGAAGTTCGGACCAGTCACAGAAGTAGCCCTCGGCTGGCGCAGTCGCTTCGCAGGACTCGAAGTCAGTCCGCATTTCGCATGCTGCCTGAGCGATCTGGTCCGGAGATCCCGAGTCCGATGTCTCAGTCGTCGGCGCTGCGCTGCCCTCGGACGTGTCCGTCGTAGCGCTGGCTTCATTGTTGTCGCCCTCCGAGAGCAGGCAACTCGACGCGAACGTCGCGGCAGAGAGGAGTCCTAGACGCTTCATCTCATCCTCCCCACTGTGACTTCCAGTAGGCGAGCCGGGCATCACACACTCACGTGGGTCGAATTCTCACGACCACCGCGCCAGCCCGGACGGGATTCAGTCGGCAGCAGGGGTGTCCAAGACCACAAAATCGCCGTCGTCGAAACCAACCACGATGGGGGCGGCTGCCGGCAAGGAGCTGCGAGCGAACCGTGCAAGAACCATTGCGATGCCGAGTTGCCCAGCGTAGCCAATGAATGATCCGTGTTCGGCTCGCTTCGAGCGGGCGACGAGTTCCGCCTCCTTCAGCGCGGTCAGGACCTCGCTTTCCAGAAAACGGGACCACGAAAGCCATCGCCATGCCCCGCTTCCCGCTTTTGACCGCCCTCGCCCTGTTCGCCACCGCTTGCGCCGACGATGTCTCGAGCCCCGCCGATGACGAGCTCGACGACGAGGACGCCAGCTTCGGCTCGGGCAAGGCTGACGGCGGACCCGAGTCCTGCCCCGTGCTCAAGCTCGCCAACTCGGCGGACTTCGACACCCTCGACGACGACGTGCGGCTCAACAAGAAGGCCGCCCAGGCGATCATCGACTACCGCGAGGGAGCCGACGGCACGCTGGGCACCGCCGACGATCGGTGGTTCGCGACGATGGCCGCGCTCGATGCCGTCAAGTACATCGGACCCAAGGCGCTGTCGCAGCTCGAGGACTACGTCGCCGACGAGGGCATCGTCTGCGGCGAGGTCAGTGTTCAGCTGCTGGCGTTCAACGACTTTCACGGCAACCTCCGCCCGCCCTCGGGCTCCTCTGGGCGAATCCAGACCGGGCCCAATGCGTTGGTCGATCGTGTCGACGCCGGCGGGGTCGAGTTCATGGCCACGCACATGCAGCTGCTGGCTGCCCAGAACCCCAACACGCTGGTGGTCGCCGCCGGTGATGTGATCGGCGCGACGCCGCTGCTGTCGGCGCTGTTCCACGACGAACCGACCATCGAGTCGATGAACCTGCTTGGCCTGGACATCGCGTCGGTGGGCAACCATGAGTTCGACGAGGGCCCCGAGGAGCTCCTGCGCATGCAGCTGGGTGGCTGTCACCCGGTCGACGGCTGCGCCGATGGCGATGGCTTCGCCGGCGCCGCGTACAACTACCTGGCGGCCAACGTCATCGAGTCCGACTCGCAGGAGCCGCTGCTGCCGCCCTACGAGATCCGCCGCTTCGGCAACGCCTCGATCGCCTTCATCGGCATGACGCTCGAGGGCACGCCGCTGGTCACCACGCCCAGCGGCGTCGCGGGCCTGGAGTTCCGCGACGAGGCCGAGACCGTCAACGCCCTCGTCCCCGAGTTGCGCGAGCTCGGCGTCGAAGCGATCGTGGTGCTGTTGCACGAAGGTGGCGCCCAGACCGGCCTGTTCAACGAATGCACCGGAATCTCCGGTCCGCTGTTCCAGATCGTGCAGAACTTCGACGACGCGGTCGACGTGGTCGTCGCCGGCCACACCAACGCCGCGCATATCTGTGACATCGAGGGCAAGATCGTGACCTCCGCGGCCTCGTTCGGCCGCTTGATCACCGACATCGACCTCGTCATCGACGAGGCCACCGGCGACATCGTGAACAAGGCCGCCGCCAACGTCATCGTCACCCGCAATGTGGCGCTTGCGGCCGATCAGACCGCGTTGATCAGCCACTACGACGCGATCGCAGCGCCGCTGGCCAACCGCATCGTCGGCAGCATCGCGCAGACGTTGGTGCGCGCCCCCAACGCGGCGGGCGAATCACAGATGGGCAATATCATCGCGGACGCGCAGCTCGCCGCCTCGGCGGCGGCTTCGGCCGAGGTCGCGTTCATGAATCCTGGTGGGATCCGTACCGACCTCGTCGCGGAGCAGATCTCCGGCGGCGAAGCGGTGGGTCAGGTGACGTATGGCGAGTTGTTCGCGGTGCAGCCGTTCAGCAACAATCTCATGACCCTGAGCCTGACCGGCGCGCAGCTCGAGACCGCGCTCGAACAGCAGTGGCGCCTGTCGGGGGGCGTCGAGGTCGCGATGCTGCTGCAGGTCTCGGACAGCCTGCGCTACACCTGGAACAGCGCGGGTCCGATGGGCAATCACATCGATCCGGCGAGCATCACCATTGCCGGTCAGCCACTCGATCTCGCTCGGACCTATCGCGTGACCGTCAACTCGTTCCTCGCCGAGGGCGGCGACGGCTTCCCGGTCTTTCGCGACGGCACCAATCGCACCGGCGGCCAGCTGGACGTCGATGCGCTCGAGGCCTTCGTGACCGGTAACTCGCCGTACATCGCCCCCGCGCTGGGCCGTATCACTCGGCTGTAGTCCTCACGCCCGCGCGTGCAACCACGCCGCGATCTCGAGCACGTTCTCATCGCTGTCGCCCCCGCGACTGCGATGGAACGCGAGCGAGGCCGCGGCGGCCGCGTTGGCGAGACTGCGGTCGCCGCCGGCGTCGGCCAGCGCCAGCGCCAGCCCCCACTGGGCATGGGCCAGGACACTCTCGAAACCCCCCGCGCCGTCGAGGAGCGCGATGGCTGCCGTGAACTCACCCACAGCGGCCTCGGCGAAGCCCAGGTCGCGAAGCGCGGCGGCTCGCGCAGCCTGGGTCTGGGCGACCGACGGGTGGGTCGGACCGAACACCGCGCGGCGAATCTCCGCCGCCCGCAGTAAATGCACCAGCGCCTCGGCGGGTCGGTCGAGGCGCGCCGCCGTCTGCCCGATATTGTGGGCCGCAGCGGCCACCTGCGGGTGATCGGGCCCGAACGCGCGCTCGAGGACTGCCTGGCCCTGCGTCATCGCGCGCAGCGCAGCGTCACCGTTGCCTTGCTCGTAGAACACCCGGCCGATGTTGAGCAACTCGCCCCCGACGGCGGGATGCTCGGGGCCCCACGCGGCGGTGAACACTGCGACCGCGCGCTCGTGGTGCATGCGCGCGTCGTCATGACGACGCGCATCGCAATACCCGCTGCCGATCGCCGCGTTGACGAATCCGACCGCGGGATGATTGTCGCCGAGTTCAGCTTCGTAGAGGGCCAGCGCGCGCGCGAGCGTGGCCTGCCCCGGGCCGAACTCGCCCGCCGAGATCTGCGCCACGCCCAGGTCGTGCAGCGCCGCTGCGATGTCGGGGTGGTTGGGTCGAAGGTGGCGCTCGCGCAACGCGAGCGCGCGTTCGTGCGCAGCGCGACTCTCGGCGGGCAGGGCGAGCTCGTCGAGCGAGCGGCCCAGGCCCGACCACGCGCGGGCATGCACGGGGTCGGACTCGCGCCGGGCACCCACGACCAAGGCGATCGCGTGGCGGCGTGACGTCGTCGCGGCAGCGAACTGCCCGTCGCGGTGTTGGGTGTCCCCGGCGTCGCACAACGCGGTGGCCAGCGCGATCGGGTCGCCACCGTGCTCGGCACGCTCGATCAGGGCCTCGAAGTGCTCCGCCGCGCGCGGGTGATCGCCGCGGGCGAGCGCGACGTGGCCTTCGGCGCGCAGCACCAGGTCGTCAGCAGCCTCGACGCCCCGCTCATCGTTGGCGCGCGCGTGTCGGATCCAGCGCTCGGCGGCCGTGACCTGACGCAGCCCGTGGATCGACAGCAACGCGAGGCGGGCGGCGGCATGGCGCGCGCCGGCGTCGTCATGACCCTCGACAGCGCCGTGAAACGCCCGCTCGTAGCGCGTCGCAGCGCCGGTGTAGTCGCCGTCGCGGTGCGCGGCCACGCCGGCGACGACGCGGCTGCTGGTGACCAATCCGGAGAGCTTCGGTAGCGAGGTCGCCACCGCGGGGGCGTCGAAGGCTCCGGAGGCCGGAGGCGCCGCACACAACGCCGCGGTGGTGAGCATCACCGCGGCCAGCCCCATGGCCAGCGGTCGCGACTTGGGGATGCGGCGATCACCGAGCGCCTCGAGCAGCGCGTCCATCGTGGGCCAGCGGTGGCTCGGTTGCGGCTGCAAGCCCTTGGTGATCACGCGCGACAACCACGCGGGAACCGCCTTGCGCCGCAGTCGCGGCGCACCGGCCTGCTTGGCGGTGAGCAACGCCTCGAGTGACGAGCCTGCGAACGGCCGCACGCCGTAGACGATCTCGAACAACACCACGCAGAACGCATACACATCGGTGCGAGCGTCCACCGGATCGCCGCGATGTTGCTCGGGCGCCATGTACAGCGGAGTCCCGACGATGCCGCGCGAGCGGGTGACGGTCGACATGTCGTCGTGCGAGTCCGGCCGGATATTGGCGGCAGCTGGCGTCGATTCGGTGAGCAACTGAGCCGACCACGCCGACGTCGGTGCGCGCGACAGGCCGAAATCCGCGACCCGGACGCGGCCATCGTTGCCGATCATCACGTTGTCGGGCTTGAAATCGCGATGCACGAGGCCCACGCGATGCGCTGCCGCCACCCCTCGTCCGGCGGCGATCATCCACGCCAGCGGTGTGTGGGTGTCGTCGGCCCCGGCGACCAGTCGTCGTGCCATTCGCTGGGCCAGGGTTTCGCCTTCGACCAGCTCCATGGCGATGAACAGCTCGCCGGCGCCGGTGAAGCCGACGTCGAAGATCGACACGACGTTGGGATGGGCCAGGCGTGCGAGCGCTCGGGCCTCGCGGTGGAGGCGGTCGTCGACCTTGGGTCCGCGGACCAGCTTGATCGCGACCTCGCGATCGAGCTGCGGATCGTAGGCGCGAAGCACCACCGCCATGCCGCCGGCGCCCAGGGTCTCACCGAGCCGGTAGCGGCCCACGAGCGTCGGCCCACTGTCGCGGCCGAGCATCCGTTGTCGCAACCGCGCGAGCACGAGCGCCTCGGACGCGCGCGCCTGGGCGTCGCTTTCGCTCGAGCTTGCTGGCCTGGGCTCCCCGGACATCCGTGGGAGTACGACCCCCGCATGCCCGCGGATTTCCGCGGTCAGGGCACAATCTCGGCCGCATTCGTCGATTGCCCTCCCTCAACCGGCTGGGGTAGTCATCAACTGCGTGATCTTGCGTGATCCAGTACACGGACTTGTCGCCTTTGAAGGCCCGGTCGAGGCAATCGTCGTGCGGCTGCTGGATACCCCGGAGGTCCAGCGGTTGCGCCGGATCCGGGCGCTGGGTGCCGCCTCGCTGGCATTTCCGGGCGCCGAGCACTCACGATTCGCGCACGCGATCGGCTCCGCGCACGTCATGAAGCGCTACCTGCAGCGGGTTGGTCGGTTTGCCGGCGACCTGACCGCGAGCGACCGGCTCGACGATGACGATGCTCGGGTCGCGCTGGCCGCAGCACTGCTCCACGACCTCGGTCACGGTCCCTACAGCCACACCTTCGAGGCGGTGCTGCCCGGTGCTCTCGCGCATGAGGAGTGGACCTCGCGGATCCTGCTCGATCCCGGCACCAAGGTGCATGCAGTGCTGCGCGAGATCGACCCGCAGGCGCCCGAGATCGTGGCGCGGTTGATCCACGGCGAACACCCGGTGCCCCACCTCGCGCGTGCGGTCTCGGGCACGTTCGACGTCGATCGCTGCGACTACCTGCTTCGCGACTCGCACATGACCGGCGTGCGCTACGGCCTGCTCGACCTCGACTGGCTGCTCGGCTCGCTGCGCCTGGACGTGCGCCCCGGTGCAAGCACTGCATCGCTGACCGTCGATGGTGAGAAGGGCCTGACTGCCGTCGAAGGTTTCTTCTTGGCGCGGCTGTACATGTATCGTCAGGTGTATCTGCACAAGGCAGTGCGCGCTGCCGAGGCGGTCCTGGGCGCCTTGTTTGCTCGCCTGGCCGCGCTGGGCCCCCAGCCGGGGACCCCGGAGCCGCTCGCGGTGTTGCTGCGTGGCGAGAGCATCGAGACCCGCAGTTTTCTCGATCTCGACGACCATGCGCTCGAGTCGGCGCTGCGGGCCTGGTGTGACTCCAAAGATCCCCGGCTGGCCGAGCTTGCGACCTGTCTGCGCGAGCGCCGACTGTTCAAGACCCTGCGGTTGCGCAAGGACGTCACGCCCGAGCACGCGACCGAACGTCTGCAGGCGGTGCTGCATGCCGCCGGGGTCCCCGCCGAGCTGGGCACCATCGATCGCGTCGAGATCGACGCCTACATCGAAGACGAGACGCTGATGGTGCGCAGCGGGACGCGGCTGGAACGGTTGCTCGACGCATCACCGGTGCTGCGCGGGCTCTCGCGGGAGAACTTCGTGCACTACCGGGCGATCTTTCCCCCGCAGGTGCGCGAGCAGGTGCGGGCGGCGTTGGGCGACCTCGCCGATCTGACATGAACCCGCAAAACCCCTACCCTTGCGCCTCGTGAACGCCCGTCGCAAGCGCCAGCCACGTTGTTCGGTCTGCGGCCTTCCGCCGGAGATCTGCGCCTGTGACCTGCTGCCCACGCTGGGTTTTGCCACGCGCATGGCGATCGTCCAGCACGTCGCCGAACTCCACAAGCCGACCAACACCGGACGTTTGTTTGCACGGATGGTCGAAGGCACGCCCATTGTGCCTTATGGCATGCGCGAGCCTGCGTTCGATCCCGGACCCTTGCTCGACGAGGACACCGAGTGGCTGCTGCTGTTTCCCCGCGAGGGCGCGCCGGATCTCGACGCGACGTTGCCGCCGCCGACGCCGGGCAAGCGCCGGGGGTTCGTCGTGCTCGATGGCACCTGGCATCAGTGCTCGCGCATGGGCCGACGCGCGCCGGTCGTCCGCGAGATGAACTGCGTGGCGCTGCCCGCCGGTGAGCCGTCGTTCTGGACCGTGCGCACCCAACACGACCCGCGCGGCATGTCGAGCTTCGACGCCGCGTTCCGGGCCCTGCGCGCGCTCGAGGGTGCAGCTGCGGTGCGTCCGTTGTTCGAGGCCTTCGCGCTGGTCACCGCGCGAATGTTGTTCATCAAGGGTCGGTTGAAGTCGCCTGCGGTCCCGCCCGAGTGGCTCGAATGAGCCACGCCCGCACCACCTTCGTGTGGATGGCGGTGTTGTCGGCGGGCACGCTGGTGCTCGGGATGCTGCGCGAGCTGGTCATCGCCCAGCACCTGCAGGCCAGTGCGTCGGCCGACCTGTTCTTTCGCGGCGTCGTCGTCGTGGGTGCCGCGCGCAACTTCACCCTCGCGCTGCTGCGTTCGCGGTGGATCCCGCTGCCGCCAGGGCCGGGTGCAGCGGCGCTGTTGCGGACCGGACTGGGAGCCTGCACGGGGGTCGCCGTGGCCTCGATTGTCACGCTGGGCGTCGTGATCCCCGTCGAGTTGTGGTGGACACCTGCGAGCCTGACCTTCGTCGCGTGCGTCACCGTCGCCTCGTATGGCGCCGCGGTGCGGGCACTCGCGGAACGCAACGGTGCCGAGCGACGCGGCGTCGTGCTCGACTGGATCCCGCTGGTCGGCACGATGCTCGGGACCCTGTGGGCCGCGCGCGGCGATCATGCGCTGGCGATGGGCGCGACCGGTGGCCTGACCTTGGGCCTGCTGATCTCGACGGTGTTGCTGTGGCCGGCGGCCTCACGCCGCGGCGACGCGGGTGCACCGGCGCCCAGCGCTGTGGTCCGCACGCCGGGCTTGTCGCTGTATGTCGACACGCTGATCTACGTCAACCTCGGCCTCGTCGACTCGCTGCTGTCGATGTACGTGTTCGGTGAGGGCGAGTTTGCCCTGATCAGCTACTCGTACATGTTCGTCAACGCGATCCTGACCGTACCGACCGCGGGTGCGACGATCCTCGCGCTGCGCTTGGGTGGTCGGGCGGCCTTGGCCGATGCCGCACGGCTGCGCCGCTGGGCGGTGGTTGCGGGCGGCGTCGCGGGCTTGGGCGTGGTCGCGATGGCACTGGTGCTGCGCTGGTCGGTCGTCGCGGCGATCATCGACGGCGCGGTGGGCTGGCCGGTGGCCGGGCGCATCGATCTGTTGGTGCTCGCGAGCGCACCGTTCGCCGCGCTGCGGCTCGCCAACACCGTGGGTCGACAGCTGCGGGTCGCACGGGATCCCGACGGGGTGGTGTCGTGGGACCTCGCGGGACTCGTGGTTCGGGTGGCCATGCTGGGTTTCGGCGCCGCGTGGTTGGGGCCGGTGGCGTCGCCGCTGGCGCTCGCGCTGGCGGAGGCGATCCAGGTCGGGTGCTGGTGGCGTTGGTCGCCCGCGTCCGCGGTAGTGAAGTGAGCGCGGGGAATCAGTCAGCCGAAGTGGAAGGCGCCGACACGCATGCCGAAGACGTGGCCGTCGAACGCGGCGCGGCCACGGTCATCGCCGGCAGCGCCCGCGACCACCATCAGCGGCAGCAGGTGCTCCTCGCGGGGATGAGCTTGGCGTGCCGCAGGGGCGGCGCTCCAGCCCACCAGCGAACGGTCGCGATCCTCACGCGGAGCTGTCGCCGCCTCGCGTAGCCACGCGTCGAAGGTCTCGGCGAAGACCCGCGCCCGCGGATCTCGGAAGCCACGCATGTTGTGATACGACATCCCGCTACCGACGATGAACACGCCCTCGTCGCGCAGCGGGGCGAGCGCGCGTCCCATGGCGAGGTGCTGCTCGGGATCGAGACCCGCGACCAGTGACAGTTGTAGCGTCGGGACGTCGGCCTTCGGGTACGTCAGCTTCAGCGGCACGAAGGTCCCGTGATCGAAGCCCCGCGCGGGATCCTCCGCAGTGTCGAAGCCCGCGGACTCCAGCAGTTCGCGCACGCGGCCACCGAGCGCCGGGGCCCCGGGCGCGGGCCAGACGATCTGATACGACTCGGCAGGGAAGCCCGAGTAGTCGTAGAGCATCGGCGGTCGTGCGGCTGTCATCACCGTGGGCACGCGCTGCTCCCAGTGCGCGGAGATGACCAGGAGCGCGGTCGGCTTGGTGGGCGGGACCTCGGCGAGGCCGCGCAGGTAGGCGGCGAGCGGCTCGAGTTCGGTTCGATCGAGGCCCATGTCGACGAACGGCCACGGCCCGCCGCCGTGCGGGACATAGACGACGGGCATGCGTGATGCGGTGGTCATCTCGAGGTCCTAGCGCGCCTCGGGGGCCAGCAACAACCGCCACGCCGGTTGCGTCTTGGCCAACGCCAGGAACGCCAGGGCCAACGGGCGCTTCTTCTTGCGCCACAGGAACTCGAACTGAGCCTGCAAGAACTCGGGGCGCAAGAACGCCGTGGCGAGCACGGTGGACTCGCGCGCGTTGATCTCCAGCAACTCCTGCCGCGACATGCCCAGCGGATAGCGCCGGCCGTCGCCGTCGTCGATCGCTGCCCGGGCCTGGCGGTGGGCCTCGTCGAGCAGATCGGCCGGGGGCACGCACCGCAGCGCCAGGCCGATCTCCACGGCTTGCTTGCCCGTCGGCTTCCAGCCTTCAGGGCCGAGCATGCGCTCGGCCGACGGGCCGAGCATGCGCGGGAAGACCACGCTGGAGCAGCCCTCCGGGGTCACGCCCAGGGCGCTGAACGGGGTCGAGAACGTCGCGCGCTCCGTGGTGATGATCGCGTTGCATAGCGTCGCCGAGGTCACGCTCGCGCCGATCGCCGGGCCGTTGACGGCGGCGACGATCGGCTTGGGGAAGTTCAGGAACATCTCGAAGAGCGTCCGATTGCTCTCGATGATGAACGCGTGCAGCTTGGCGGGATGCGCCAACCGGATCGATCCGGCGAGGTTCACTCCGGCGCAGTAGTAGTCCCCCGCGCCGGTCAGCACGACGGCCCGCGTGGATGGGTCGCGCGCGGCCTCGGCGAAGGCCCGTCGCAGCTCGGCGAGCATCTCGAGCGTCCACCCGTTGAGCCGGCGGGGGTTGTTCATCGTCAGCGTCGTCACGCCGTTCGTGGTCTGACGGAGCACGAGATCATTGGGCACGGACACGACACTACCCGGAACTGCGCCCGCCCGCGGCGCGGTCACAGCTTGACGCTGCGGGGACCGCCGGCGTGGCGCCCAGTTCCGACCGGCTCGAGGACCAACGCGGCCGACGTACCCACGAACGCGACCCGATCGGCGCGTCGGCGAGTCCGCGCGTCGTTCACAGCCACGTGTAGTTCGGCTCTGCCGGCTGGGCCATGAACTGCCGCAATGTGGTGACCGCGAGCGCCCGTGGCACGGCGCGGGAGTACGCGAAGATCGGGTTCCCGATATCCGTCGCATCGTACACGTCCAGCGGAACCAGACTGAACTCCCCCGCAGGGATTCCCGGCGGCAACAGGTAGCCGTAGCTGATCGCCTCGATCTGATCTGGATCCGGCGCCGCCACAAGACTGGTGTTGAAGTGGTGCAGCAGCCCGCGCACCGCTGCGGTCGTGATCCCCGCGTCGTGGATGAAGGCGCTGATCTCCCCGTCGTACTGCATGCTACGAAACGACCAGTTCGAGGAGCCGACCACCAGCCATTGATCGTCGAACGCTGCGACCTTGGAGTGCGGATACACCATGGTCGCCGCGCTGTCGTAGGTCGGCGCGTAAAAGTGCAGATTGCCCTCGACCGCGAGGATCTGGTGGAACCTCACCGTAACCGGGGGATTGACGCCGTCGGTGAAGCGCAGCGTGTCGTCCTCGAGCCACTTGGTCGCGAGCGGGTGCAGCGGGTCATAGCAATCGTGAACGTCCCAGTTCGCGCCGCACGCCGCACGCATGACGGTCACGGGTCCGGCCCCGAGGTCGTAGACCACCTGCGTGCAGTAGGGCGTATTGGTGGTCCCGTCGACGAAGCGCAGCACACAGTGCAGCCACGCGCGCCGGGTCATGTAGCTCGAGGTCGGGCTCATCTGCTGCGGGACCACCACCACCACCGCGAGGTTGGCCCCGGCCCCGGCGCGCGCTTGGTGCCGCAGGTAGACGGCGCGCACCACATCGGGGTCAGAGAAGTGGTAGTTCTCGAAGTAGATGTAGGTGGTCGCCGCGTTGATGCGTTCGATGAGCTTGTCGCGCAGCCAGGTGTGGCGGGTTTCGCTGACCGGCGTGGAGACCGATCGGGTCAGCGCGATGAAGACCTCGCGATTGTCGGCGTGCGGCGCCTGCATCGTGGTGTTGCGCTCGGTCGCGATCTCGCGCCTGCGCACGGTGGTGCGCTGCGTGAACGAGAAGTCGCGCGACAGGTACTCGCCGTCCGAGCCGACCAAATCGGCGTGGGCATACCAGCCCGACTCCAGCGCGCGGGTGCGATCCCAGCGGCGCATCCACTCTTTTTCGATGTCGTCGGTGATCGGGCCGATCAGGTACACCGCCGCGTCGTGCCAGGGCTGATTCGCGGCCGGGTCGGGCTCGGAGTGATCGTCGGCGCCAAAGTAACCAGGCGACAGATTGATGCCGCCGAGCAGAACATGGCGCTGCCCCGCGACCGAGAAGATCGCCATCTTCTGGTGGTTCGAGGCCCCGATTTCCCCCTCGTAGCTTTCGAAGTACACCCGCGCCCGCCCAGCCCCAGGGACGCCCGCGAGCGCTACGTCGAGCGCAAAGACCCGGTCGGCGAAGACCCGGTTCGCCTTGTAGACCCCGCCGGCTTCATCTTGGGTCTGCTCGATCTTCTTGGGCCGCCACATGATGACCTCGACGTGATGACCGGCGCGCGCGACCTGCTCGATGTAGCTGAGCAAGCTGTGATTGTCCTGGCCGAAGTAGATCCGGTCGCCCAGCGTGACGTCAGCGGTGATCATCCAGAACGCCAGCCGCACGTAGGTGAGCCCGTTGGCGTCGACCGCAGCCTGGCGGACCCACTCGAACTGTACCCTCAGCTCTTCGAAGTACGCCTCGCCGTCGCGGATGAACCGGACGTGGTTGTCGCCGGTCGCGGTGAAGCGATCGGCGACGTACTCGAAGGTGTCGACCCGCGCCGCGCCCGGGTTGGGATCGCCCGGGTTGTGCACCGCGATCGGCACCCGACCCACTGCGTGCGCGACGACTTGGGCGCGCAGGGTCGTGGCGTTGACGAACTCCACCACCGGCACTGCGACCCCCGCAACCATCACGTTGGCGCCCGCGACGAACTCGGTACCGGTGATCGTGATCGTGCGACCCCCATCGGTGTGCCCAACCGCGGGGCTCGCTGGCTGCGTGACCAACGGTTCGCCGCGGTAGGTGAAGAGCCCGGCGCCGACCGCATCGGCCGCCGCCCCGGGGTTGCGTACGACCACGTCGACGGCAGCATACGGCGCGGCCGCAGCGATCGCAGGCACGGTCGCGGTGATCGTCGTCGGCGATACCACCACGATGTTCGCCGCCGGGTTGCCACCGATCGAGACCGTGGCTTCCTTGACGAAGTCGGTTCCCGTGATCGTGATCGCCGTACCACCGCGATGCGTGGCCACGGGCGGTTCGATGGCGGTCACCGTGGCCGGTGGTTGGTACGTGTAACCATCGAGGAACGTCCCCGCGCCCGCGACCGCGACGTCCACATCCACCAGCCCCAACGCGTGCGCAGGGCTGAGCACCGTGAGGCGGTCGGGAGCGACCGCGGCGATGACCGCAGCGACCCCGCCGAGCTGCACGGTGCTGGTGCCATCGAAGCCCGCACCGTGGATGATCACCGTCGTGCCCGCTGGCCCCGCGTTCGGCTCGAGCCGCGTGATGCTCGAGTAGGTGAAGCCGCCCACGAGCGACGCGCCGCCGACCACCACATCGACGACACCCTCGGCGTGCGCCGGTGTGGTGACGCGAACGGCGGGGCCGGGCAGGCGCGCCGCCGCGGCACCGCCCAGCGTGATTGCGGTGGCCTGAGCGACCGCTCCGGGCAGGCGCAACGTCACCTGTTCTGCGCCGGCCACCAGCCCTCGCGCGGGCTCGATCGACAGCGCCGTATAGGTGTAGCCGCCGACGAGACTCGCCGCGGTTCCGCCGTCGTTGGTGACAGTGATGTCCACGGCTCCGAGCGCGTGGACGGGTGTGGTCGCGGTGATCGCAGTCGAGGAGGCCACTGCGACGTTCGTGGCTGCGACGCCGCCCACGCGCACCTTGGCCCCCGCAACGAAACCAACACCATGGATCGTCACCACGGTGCCCGAGGGTCCGACCGCGGGCTCGAGCCGCGAAACCGTTGGTTGATCGATGAACGTGAACGCTCGAGCGAGCGTGATCACGGGCTCGCCGTTGTTGTTCTGCACGCTCACATCACCGGGGCCGGCCACCGCGGCGGCCGTCCTCGCCGTGATCGTCGACGCATCGACGCAGTTGACGTGGGTCGCCGGGACGCCGCCGATCTGCACGCCGTTGGGCGCGAGCACGGCAAAGCCCCGGCCGCGAATCGTCACGTCGGTACCGCCCGCGATCGGCCCCTTCGCCGGTGTGATGCCGGTGACCTCGGCGGGCGCGTACTCGAACCCCGCCGCCATCTCCGACACGCTAGCGGCCACCGCCGCGATTGCCGGCACCGCGATCGGTCCTTGGGCAGGGTTGGTCACACGCACCGCGACACGGCCCGCCGCGTGCGCCGCCGGCTGCACGGTGAGCGAGCCGGGCAGGTTTCGCGCGACCACGTTTGCGAGCACCCCACCGAGGTGAACCGTGGTGGTCGCGGTGAAGTGCTTGCCGTGGACCGTGATGTTGGTGCCACCGATCGTCGTGGCCTTGATCGGCGTCACCGCAGTGACCATCGGTGGAACGAACGTGAGCTCGTCGACGAAGCCCAGCGGGTCACCCGGATTGAGCACGGCCAGCCCAACTTGCCCCTCGTCGTGCTGACGGGTCTGACACTGAATCACGGTCGCGGACACGCGCACGATGTTGGCGGCCGGGATCCCCTCGATCTCGACGTTGGGGTTGGGCGGAAATCCCACCCCGGTGATCGTGAGATCGGTGCCACCGGTCGTCGGCACGAGCGCCGGCGCCACTGTGGTGATCCGGCAGTAGTAGGCGAACGGTGGGGCCCAACCGCTGGTGGGTCCGCCGTCGCTGAAGATGCCCGCGTTGTTGGTCACGGTGACCAACACCGGCCCCGCGACGGCTTGGGGCGGCACTGTCACCGTGAGCTGGGTCGAGCTGTTGCGCACGACCGTCTTGGCCGCGACCCCACCAAACTTGACGCGCACCTTGGGCGTGAAGTCGGTCCCGGTGATCGTGACCTGCCCACCGCCTTCGACGGCAGAGTTTGCGGGGGCTACATTGGTGACTGTCAGCGCCACGGGTGTTGCTCCGAACCGGTCAGTACAGCGCCTCGAGCGCTTGCTTGGTGGGCCCATCGATAGCGCCGGTCTCGGCGAGCCCGGTCTCAGCTTGAAATTCTCGCAACGCGCGGGTGGTCAGCGGCCCAAGTTCACCGCGCTCCGAGCCACAGTGATACCCGAGATTGGCGAGCCGCCCCTGCACGCCCGCGATCGTCTCGATGGGATCGAGGTACGCGAAGCTGAAGTGATACGCCTGCGGTTCGGGCTCGACCGCGAGTATCAGGTCGAGCGTGCGTGCGTCGGCGGGTACCGCCTCGTCGATGCAGCCGTCGCCATCGGTCGTGGTCTCCCACGCCGACTCGCGACCGTCGTGGCACTTGATCTGGATCAACGCGGACAGCCCTGCGCGCGGCTCACCGTCGATGTCGAGCAGGCGCAACTTGGCCCGCACGACCGGCTCATTGCACGCCACGGTGACGCGTTGCCCCACACCCACCGGCGCGAGGGCCTCGTCTTGCGCGGGCGGCAGGCTGATCACGTCGCCTGGCGCCAATACTTTCGCACTGCGCCCGGTTGCGCCGAGCGCGGCGTTCGCTGCCCACAGCGCTTCGACCTCGAGCCCGTAGCGGCGCGCGAGCGTCCACATGCACTCGCCGTCGGAGACCTCATGGGCGGGCGGTCGATCGGCGCGCGCACTGGTGCCACTCCAGGTCGCCTGATAGCGCGCGGTGGCACGATCGCCCGGCAGCGCCTCGCTGCCACTGACCCGCCACGCTGCTCGGACCACCGACGGGATCCACAGCGCATGACGGTCGCCATCGAGCAGTCCTTCGAAGCGCACGGCCCCGGTCGTGCCTGTGGTCGCCGCCAGAATCCCGAGGCGGCCCTCGCGGTGCAGCTCGATTCGCAAGCCCACGATGACCCTGCCTTGCGGGTCGACCGCGATCACCTCGAGCGCGCCGTTGAGCTCGCCCTCGCACAAGACCATCGAAGTACTGGCCTCACCCGTGAGCTCGGCCGCGGCCTCGTCGGCAGCCCGCAGCCGATCGACTTGGTCCTGGGCCGCACGCGCCGCTTCCGGATCGAGCTTGTCATCCCAGATCTCGTGCGGGCCACACCGCGCGAAGCAGCGCTGTTCGGAGCCCGCAGGCGGCGAGTAGGACCCGTTGCGTGGTCGCATCACAGCCCGAACCTTTGCCGAAGCAGTACGGTGTCGGCCGCTTGCTGGAGCTCGTGGACGCAGCGCTCGTACACCGCGGCCAGGCGATCGCTTGGGCCGCTCGCAGGATTTTTCAGCACCGCCGGCACCCAGGCGCGCTCGGTGTCGAACGACCAACCTAGCGCCGCAGCGAGCCCGAGAAATCGCGCACAATCACGACGTGAGGTGATCCCATAGCCACGCGCCCGGTCGAGGCACGCGAGCACCTCCTCGCCGAGTGCGAGCTCGTCGAGCTCGCCCAGTTCCGGGGCAAAGTGCGTGCGCAAGTGATCGATCATCGCGAGCACGAAGCCGCGATGCGTCTCGTCGAGCGACAGCGCCCGCACCTGCTCGCTGCGAATCCTCAGCACCGGTGGCTTTGCCGGCTCGATGATGTCGACGAACCTATCACAGACCGGGCGGCTCGCCGGTCGTCCCTCGCGCAAGCGTGGGATACAGCTGGTGGTCGCGGAGCATCGTCTAGCAGATCTCCACGGCAGGTCGACATTATGCTCGCCATACATAATGTTTGACAAACATTATGTTCGGTGGGACGCTCTGGTCCATCGTGCTGCGCTTCGTCAATCGGGCTGCAGAGCTGCGGGAGCTCGACACGGCGGCCCGTCGCGGGGGGCTGCTCGTCGTGTTCGGTCGCCGTCGCGTGGGCAAGACGCGGTTGTTGCGGCACTGGCTGGATCGGCATGGCGGGAGCTACAGCCAGGCGATCGAGGCGCCGCTCGACATCCAGCTGCAGCAGGTCCGGTCGGACATCGGGCCGTTGCCCTCCGAGATCACGCCGAAGACCTGGGGCGAGCTCCTCGAGCTCGTCGCTCGTCGGCCTCCACCATGGACGCTGTGCCTGGACGAGTTCCCCTACCTCACCGAGGTGGATCGTTCGCTCCCGAGTCGCCTCCAGCGCTGGCTCGATCACGAGCTCCCGCCGGGCTGCCTGCTCGTACTCTCCGGCTCGAGCATGCGGATGATGCACGCGCAGTTCCTCGACCGATCCGCCCCGCTGTTCGGGCGCGCGGGCAAGCTGCTCCGCGTCGAGCCGATGGACTATCGCGCGTTCTGCTCCGCGTGCGGGCTCGCGGTCGACGAGATGGACAGCTTCGAGCAGTTCGCGTGCGTCGGTGGGGTGCCGAAGTATTGGGAGTTCATCGACTCGAGCAACGATGTGGTCGGGCTTGCAGACGCGCTGTACTTCGGATTCGCGCCGTTCATGGAGTTCGAGCCGCAACGCCTCTTGCGCGACGAGCAGATCAACGGTGCGAGCGCGCTGGCGGTCCTCGAGGCCGTCGGGCGCGGCGCGCATCGTCCTTCCGAGGTGGCCGCCCGCCTGGGCGTGCCGCAGACGAACCTCTCGCGCTTGTTCGCACAGCTCGTCGACGCATCAATCCTCGCGCGCGAGCTGCCCTGGGGCGAGAGCTCGCGGACCACCAAGCGCGTCCTCTACCGAGTGGCGGATCCCGCGACGCGATTCTGGTTCGGCGTGTACTCCGCCCATCGAAGCCGTTGGCCGAGCTACCCGGTCGCCCTGCGACGCAGGCTGATCCACGAGCACGCGTCGACGGTGTTCGAGGACCACTGCCGCGCCCGGTTGCCCGGGGCGCAGCGCTACTGGGAAGCGGGGCTCGAGCTCGATCTCGTCGCACCCGATCCGGAGGACGGCGGTGGGCTCGTGGTCGCAGAAGTGAAGTGGCGGCGATTGTCCGCATCCGAACGCAAGACGGTCGCGGCGCAGCTCCGCGAGAAGTGGTCGCGCTCGACGATCGGAGGCCGCGGGCACAAGGCGCGGTTCGTGGTCCTCGACGCCACCTCGCTCACCGAGAAGTAGCCTGTCCGGGCGAGCGCGGGCCCATGCGACACGGGCCGACGTCGCCGGGCAGATCAGCCCGCGAGCAGGCCAGCGACCTCGGCACGCCGCATCGCGTCGCCGCCCTCGAGGTTCTCGAGCCGTGGTCGCACGACCTCGAGCCAGCGGCGCACACGGGGGCTCGTGGGATCGACCTCGAGCTGCGCCCGCGCGAGCCGGATCAGCGTATCGAGCTCTTCGTCGCGCTCGGGCGCGAGGGTGAGATCGAGCGAGCCAGCGGCTTCGAGCCAGCGCTTTGCGGTCTCGGTCTCACCGCGTCGCACAGCGATCTCGGTCAGCAGCATGGTCGCGAGGTATTGCTCCCAGACCTTCCACTCCTGCCCTTGTCTCAGGGCCTCGGCCAGTCGCGCGCCGGGTTCGAGCAGCTGTGCGGGGCTCAGATAGGCCAGCGCATGGGCGGCCGACAGGCCGGTCGCGAAGCCCGCGAGGTGACTGCTCTTGGCGGTCACCAGGGCCCGATCGATGTGCTCGAGCTCGGCCTCGACCTCGGCGCGATGCCCCTCGGGTTGCCGCAGCAGGATGCGCACGAGCCAGATCCGCAGCATCGTCACCTGGTCCGGCGGGATCGCGCGGGCCAGGCTGCGTTCGATGTGCTTGCGCATCCGGGACGCGGCCACGTCGAACTGACCGCGTAGCATCGCAAGCTCGGTGACGCCGCTGTCGAGCTGCCCCTCGATGCTCGGCGGGGGGCCCTTCGCCGCGGCGAGAATGCGCTCGACCGCGTCGAAGTGGACGAGGGCGTCGGTGAGTCGACCGAGTCGCACCAGCGTGGTCCCGAGGTTGCACTGGATATCGGCGACGCGCGGGTGCAGCTCGCCGAATTGCTCGCGGTAGCCGGCGACGGCCGCGGTGAGCTCGTCCACCGCGAGGTCGTAGTCGCGCAAGCTGGCGTGGTACGCACCGAGATTCGAGCGCAGCTGGAGCGCGCGGGTGCCCATGTCGTCGTGGGCCTCGGCGAGCGCAATCGCTTCGCGGAACATCGCGGCAGCCCGCACATGCTCGCCGGTGAACGTGTGGATGACCGCGCCGTTGTTCAGCGCCGAGACCCCGAGCAGCCAGTCGCCACCGGCCCGCTTGCGCAGCGCTTCGCCGGTGGCTACCCAGGCGAGTCCCTCGGCGTATTCCTGCTTGCGGTAGCCGATCTCCCACCCGATTTCGAGGGCGAAGCGCGACGCCAACCCGGGGTCGTCGAGCTCGAGCGAGGCGTTGAAGGCCTCGCGAAGCTGGGCGAGCTCGGCCGGTGTCAGCGAGGCGCCGCGCGACCAACCCAGCTGCTCCGCCTCGACCTCGAGCTCGACGTGCCGCCAGCCCACCGCCGCGGCCCGTTCGCGGAGATCCGCGAGCATGCTATCCGCCGGTTCCGTCGAACCGACGCGATGCAGCGCCGAGGCAGTCGCGAGCTCGTCACGGATCGCCCCGACGTCGAGTAGCTTGTCCTTGGGTGGGGGACTCGCGCGCTGGCGCAGGGCCTCGTCGTCGGCGCAGCGCTCGACGTCGCGCACGACACCCAGGACGTCGAACGCATCCGTGGCCGTGAGCGCGTCCGCGGCGGACAGCAGCTCGACCACGGCAGCGACCTCGCGCTGGCGGTCGAGGAGGCACTCGAGCCGGTTGTCCTGCTCGGGCGAGCTCACGTCGGGAGCGTCGCGCTGGGCCCTGCACAGCGGCAGCCACTGGCCCGTCCACCGCGCAGCGTAGTCGTCGAGCCGTTGGCTCACCGTGCTTGCGGTGGACGCGGCCCAGGGTTGTTCGGTCGCAACGAACGCGGCGCGCAGCGAGCCGGCCGCGCCCTCGTTCCAGACCGCGGCGATGGGTGACGATCGTTCGTCGCATGCCCTGGCGGCAGACGGCACCGACCACTGCGCGAAGGCGAAGCCGGTTGCGGTCCCGCCGGCGATCAACGCCGCCGCGAGCCACCATCGTCGCCGCGCCCGCAGGCTGTGCTGCAGGCCCGAGAGCAACGCATCCATGCTCGGATGACGCGACGCCGGCTCGACCGCGAGCCCTCGCAACAGCGCCTCTCGGACGGCGCGGGGCACGGGCCGAGGGTTCCCGTGGGCTTGCACGCGGCCCTCGAGCACGCTGACCGCGAGCGCCGCCAAGCTGTCGCCGGCGAAAGGTCGGGCGTCGAACAACGCTTCCCATAGCGCGACGCAGAACGAGAACTGATCCGAGGCGGGTGTGCAGGACTCTCCTCGATGCTGCTCGGGCGACATGTACGCCGGGGTTCCGACCATGGATCCCGGCGCGGTCAGATGCAGCGACAGGGGTCCGGAGTTCAGGGGCTCGGCCGGCGCGAGCGCGGGATCCCCTGCGCTGTCGGTGGCACCGGTCGCACGCGCGAGCCCGAAATCGGCGACGCGGACGCGGCCATCGCCTCCGACAAGCACGTTGTCGGGCTTGAAGTCGCGATGCACGATACCGGCCCGATGCGCGGCGGCAAGTCCCCGTCCGGCCTGCCCGAAGACCTCGAGTATCGCCGCGAAGCTGCGCGGCTGCGCGCTCAGCCAGGCCGCGAGGCTGGCGCCCTCGACGAACTCCATCGCCACGAACAAGCGCTCGCACCACAGCCCGACATCGTGGACGCCGACCACGTTGGGATGCACGACCTTCGCGACTGCCTGCGCCTCCCGGGTCATGCGCGCGTCGTCGTCACCGCCGCGGCGTCGCAGCAGCTTGATCGCCACGCGGCGATCGAGATCGGGATCATAGGCCGCGAAGACCAGGCCCATTGCGCCGGCCCCGACCCGGTCGATCACGACGTAGCGACCGATCGACTGCCCGCGTCGCGGTACCCCGAGCTCGTCGCCGTCCTCGGCGTGCCGGCCCGTGTCGTCCCCCGCCTCGGTCGCGTTGAGGTCCGAGGTCTCTTGGCCGCGCAACGCGGTGTGCTTGGTCCCGGCCAGGCCTAGGAGTTTGGCAGCGCAGCGGACCCCGCGGCAAGCCAGCCCGACGGGGGCCACTCCGGTGTTTGCCGGGGCTCACTCGTCGGTGGTTCGGCGCCAAGAGAGATCCGCGAGCAGCTCATAGCTCCCGACGAACTCATGCGGCGGCGTCCCCCAGTCGGCCGGAGCCAGGATCGAGAAGTACCGAGACGCGTCGGGACGCTCGTACAGGTGATAGACCGCGCCGGTTCGCCGGCGGAAGTTGCACGCCGCTCGGTGGAGCTCGGCGTCGCGGTGGGCGGCCGCGAGGACCTCGCGCGCCTGCGCCTGCAGCGAACGGATCTGATCGGCGATCACCTGCAGCTTGCCGTTCGCGACCGCACCGAGCATCGCGTCGGCCTCTGCGATCTGCCGGGCACTGTCGATGAGATCGTGCACCGGCGCGAGCCGGCTGGTGGGGTACGGCGACGCGTGGGCGACGCCGACGTGATTGTTGCCTGGGTGTCGCGTGATCGCGTCGTCGGCCATCGGTGGAATCGACGCGAGTATGGCATGGGATTCCGGATTGACGAGCCAAGACCACGGTTGCCGGCTCGCCCGACCGGCAACCACTGGGCGCGCGCGCCAAGGTGGCGGCGAGTTCAGCGCTTCGTGAGTGACTTGCACGCCTCCTTCGCGCGGTCGCGCGCTTCAGTGGTCGGGGCGCGTTCGGTGGTGCACGAGATGTCTTTGTCCGCGACCTGGAAGTTCGAGAAGAATCCGAAGTGCGACGAGCCACGGCTCTCGTAGGTCCACTCGAGGAGTTCCGGGGTGTCGGTCGTGTACGTCACCTTCGCGCCGGCCTCGATGCCAGAGGGCGAGCCCGTGCTCTTGGTGTGGCCCTCCTTCGCCTGCACGAAGTCGTTCTTGCCGGGATAGAACTTCAGGTCGAACGGCTCGGTCTTGACCTTTTCGAGCCTCGATCCGCCGCCGGCGATTCGGGCCCCCGAGTGCAGCTCGGACATGACCTTGGCGTAGCTCGGGCCCTTGGCGTGGAAGCCCTCCCAACCCTTCTCCCCCGAGAGATCGTGGTCGATCATCTCGATGGGCGCGGGCGCCTCGGCCTTCGGGGTCGGTTTCTCGGAGGTCTTGTCCGGGGCCGAGGCTGAGCTCGGCTCGGTCTTCGCCGCTTCGACGGCCGGCGGCTTGGCGTCGCACGCGGCGATCGAGAGAAGTGTCGACAGGATGAACAGGGTGTTGCGCATTGCAGAAAGACCAGACGGACCGGCTCGCCGCAGTCGCACGAAGGATGATCCTCGCGTTGTGCACGATCGTGCTCGACAACGGACACACCGGCTCGCCCAAGGGGCACCGACGGGTGGGTTCCTCACTCGTCGGGCTTGGCCGTCAGCGAGGGTCGGTCGTTGCAGCTGGGCGTGCCCGCGAGGCTGCCGAGCGCGGCGGTGACCTGCTTCACCGTGCGCACGACACCCTTGCCACCCGAGCCCGGTAGTCTGACGCCGAGCTCGGTCCGATCCTGCACTCGAGCCTCGACGATCTCGGTGTAGATTTCCTTCGCGCGTAGCGGGTCGAGCTTCGCATCAGCGACAGCCGCATCGGTGCCCGCGACCAGCGGAATCCACGGCTGGTAGCACCCGTCGGTCAGCGGCAGCGGATCGGCCCACTGCAGAACCGAGCGCACCGTATCGTAGTTCGCCGGCAGTACCAGCGGATCGCCACCCGGCGCGCCCGTGTGCCAAAGCGCGGCCTCGAAGTCGGTCTGGGATACGATCCAGAGGTCGCGCGGCCCGCGTACGACCACCTCGCTCGGGAGCGACGGGGTGGGGATCTCCTCGACGGTCGTGCCGTCGAAGCGCAGCAGCACGCGCGTGATGTCATCGTCGCCGGTGCCCACAGGGCAGACCACATACGCAGCCCCCGCGGGATCGAGCGACATCGAGTTGATCGACTGACACGTGGTCTCGACCTGAGTCCATTGGGTGCCATCGAAGCGCGCGAGATATCCGTGGGTCTCGTGCCCTTCGGAGTAGCCGCCGAACACCCATGCCCGGTCGCGGGCCGTGGCGCGGATTTCGAGGTACATCGGCTCGAGCTTGTCGCCGTTCGGCAGCGGCAGCGTCCTTTCGCTCGCGTCGTCGTGGTGCAGCACAACCGCCTTGCCGTCCTGCCCGAGCACCGCGAAGATCTCGCCGGTCGCGAGCGATGCGAACGATTGGACGTCTCGTTCGCCGAAGGCCGGCGCCTTGGGAGCGCCGCGCAACACCACCAGCTTTTTCCGGCTCGCGACTGCCGACTTGAATGCGCTGACCTCGTTGGGAGGCGGCTCGACGTCACCGTCGCCGCTGTTCGAGTACTGCGTCGTGAAGCCCTTGAGCGCGAGCAGCGAGCCGTCCTTCCAGGCGCCGAAGCGGCGGGGATACCAGTCGAGCTTTTTTTCGTGGGTGTCGACGCGACCCCACAGCGAGTTGTTGCGCCGATAGAGCTGCGGCGGGGCGTCCCCACCGCGCGAGCCCGTGGCGAGGTGCAACACCAGGTAGGCGCCTTCGGGCCAGCTGCCCGCAAGCGCGCTGGCGCTCCACCCGAGCATGTCGTTTTCAGCCATGTCGAGCGCGACGCCCTGGACGTCGATGCCACGCGACCAGCTTGGGTCGTGCTCGATCGACCCATCGGGCCGCAGTGCGTACAACAGCGGGCCGGCGGCGGCGAACAACTGGCCATCGGTCGCGGGCAAGAGTGTGATCGAGCTGCCATCGTTGCCGCCGCGCGTCGCGACCAGCACGAGCCTCGGTGCGTCGTCGACCGGCTTGAACTCGCTACGCGTCGAGAGCACGCGGCCGGACTCGTCCGTGGGCGTCGTCGTCGGCTCGACAGGCGCCGCCACGACGGGCGCAGCGGGTGCTGCGAGCGCTGGTGTCGGCTTCGGTGGGGCAGTGCTCGACAGTGGCGCCGGATCGGTTGCGGTCGCCGGCGGGCTCTCGCGCTTGCTCGAGGTCTCCGCAGTGGCGAGGGTGTCCGGCGCGGACGTGCAGCCGACCAACGACCACAGCAGCAGGCCGTTTCGCCGCAGGCAGCGGGCGCGCCCACCGGTGCGAGTCGGATGAGGTTTCATCAGGACTTCGGCCGTGCGACCCGCCGACGCCGCCATGGCAGCAGCAGAACCATCGCGAACCATGCGACGTCGGTCGTGCGTCCGGCCTGGCAACCGCAACCCCCACCGTCGCGGTCCTGCGCCCCGCCACCGCTGGTGCCCTCCGATGAACCCGATGCGGTGGTCGTGCTGGTCGGGTCGGCCGTCGTGCTCGAGCTGGTGTCCGCCGCGGCGGTCGTCGACGAACCCGTGGAGTCCGAGCTGCTCCCGCCACCCGAGCTCGTGCCGGCCTCGGCGCCGAAGTTCACGATCGGAATCAGCAGGGTCTGCTCGCCCAGCGTGACCGGCGTCGCGCCGCCCGCGAGATCGAACAGCTCTGCGACATGCTGGCCGGCTTCGCCACCCGCACCGTCGAGGAACTCCATGTACTCGGGCGTGTTGATGAGATAGCGCAGCCGCACGGTGACCGTGAGCTCGTCGTCGGTGCTGTCACCGGGGGTCGCGTCGAAGATGCGCGGGGCCGCGTCGAACCCATAGCTGTGGTCGTCGAAGTTGGGCCAGGTGCCATCGCCCTGCAGCACATAGCGATCGCCGACCGGATCGGTCTCGAGGTTGGGCTGCAGGCCCAGTGGCGGAATGCGGCTGTCGATGAGCCAGTGATTGTTGCGCAGCAGATGGAACTGGGTGCCATCGGCCCAGTCCTCGCCGATCGCCTCGTAGGTGCGCAGCTGCGGATCGCGCTCGATCCCGCTGCGTTGATCCCACGCGCCCGAGCCGTAGACCGTGGTGCCCGCGTAGGCCGCGATGACCTCGATCCACATGATGCGGCCCTCGGAGTAGCCGCTGGGCAGCTTGTGACCGGTGTTGTTGATCACCCGCACCGACAGCCCGGCGAGGCCCTCCTCGAGGTCGATCTCGGCGGGCCCTTGGACCTCGATCGATGCCGAGGCCGCCAGGGTCGCATCGTAGCGGTCGAGCGTGGTGTTGTAGAAAAGATCGGCGACGTCGTTCGCACCCATCGAGCCGTATTCGGCCTTGAGCAGCTCGACCATGAAGCGATTGGCGCCGATCAGATCGTGGCGTCGCCCGCCTGTCGCGTGACTCTGCTGGTTCACGTGCTGGGTGCAGCCCGGCATGTCCAGCACCTCGGGCATGTGGCAGTCCTGACAGCTGCGAAAGCCGTCACCGGGCTCGGCGTAGTCGCTGCCGAGCCACTCGCTGTACGTGCGCTGCTCGTTGAACGGAACGCCCAGACCGTTGCCGTCATCGTCGACGCGCTCGGCCGACGTGGTGACGTCGTGGCAGGTGCCACAAAGTCGCGACGAACCGGTGTACGGATCGTAGATCCACGAGTGTGGCGGCTCCTCGTTGCCGTCGGTGAAGTCCCACGGCCCTCGTCGGGGCACGTTGGTGCCGACGACGACATCGTCGATGAGGTACTGGGCATTGCCGGCGGGTGTGCTGAGGTCTTCCATCGCGCGATGGCACACTTCGCACTCGACCCCGTGCAGCTCCTCGTTGGTGAGCTGCTCGATGCTCGTGACGTCACCGTTGCCCGCCAAGAACGCCCGCGGCGCGTGGCAGCGTACACACAGCTCGGTCTCGCCGGGCGCGTCGACGGCGGCCACGGCGACGCCCGCCCAGAACACCGGGTCGCGGGCGGAGTTGGCCATCATCGAGCCCTGCCAGGTCCGAAACGGCGAGTAGGGCGGCTCTTGAGCCTGCACCGCCGCGTTGGTGTACAGATGGCAGTTCTCGCAGGCGACCGTCTCGACGAGCGGATTGACGAGCGTCTCGGGCTCGGTTGGGGCCGCCCACGCCGTAGGCAACAGCGCGAACCATGTCGCGCTGCCCACGATGGATCGGCTCCAGGGGATGCCCACGCGGTCCAAACCTCGAGATCGGTTCACGATCCGCGAGTGCTCCGCCGTCGACGCAGCGCCGGGACGCCGAACAACAACAACAGGGCAGCGGCGCCACCGTTGGGAGTGCCAACGTCGCAGCCACACCCACTGGCCTCGCCGTCCGCGGCAGGGCCACTGCTCGAGGTATCGGCGTCGCTGTCGGTCACCGTACTCGGATCGGTCGAGGTGCCCGAGGTGTCGGCGGTGGCCGTGCCTGGCTCGGTCGTGCTCGATGACTCACCGATGTTGCAGTCGACGAGCTCCTCGTCGACGTTGGTATCGCAGTTGTTGTCAGCGTCGTCGCAGACTTCCGGGTTGCCCGGGAAGTTGTTGGCGTCGGCGTCGTCGCAATCGGTGTTGTCGACGACGTAGCCTTCGGGCGCGATGCAGGCCTGGATCATGGCCCCCGGATCACCGAACAAGTCGCCATCGGCGTCGGCGAAGTAGGTGTCTTGGCAGCCCTCGACCACGTTGACGGTGCCGTCGATCGGCGGATTGTCGATGGTGTCGACGGTGCCGGACGGCCACCGAACCACCAGGCTCGTGATCTCCTCGGCGTCGGCGATGCCGAAGTGACGCGTGGGCGAGATCGTGATCCCGTAGCCCTGGCCGGCACGAACCTCGCGGACCTGGGTGCCCCAGGCACCGTTGAGCTCGACCCGCGCACCGGCACCGGTCGCGTTGCTGATCACTCCGGTCAGCCGAACGTTGATGAAGTGGTTTTCGTTGCCGGGGTTGAGCAGCAGCCGATCGGGCACGCCGCTGGGCTGGTTGAACCCGACCGCAAACCCGGCCAGGAAATCGGGGAACCCATCATTGTTGAAGTCGCCGATCGCCCCGCTCTGGATACCCAGGCCGTCGGTGGGGAACGGATTGACGGCTGCGGTGAACGTCTTGTCACCGTTGTTCATGAACAACCGATGCTCGTTGTCGCGCCCGGTGATGAGCAGGTCGACCCAGCCGTCGTTGTCGAAGTCTTCGAACAGCGACTGGATGCCCATACCGATGGCGTCGAGGTCGGCCGTCATGCCGGATTCCGTGGTGATCTCGGTGAACGAACCGACTTGGGTGCCCTCGGCACCGTTTTCATAGAGCTTGCTGGTGCTGTCGTGGGTGACGAGGATGGCGTCGTAGTCGCCGTCGTTGTCGATGTCGCCGAAGTCGGCCGACCACGACTGTGCCAGCGGTCGCAGGCCTGCGGACTCAGCGACGTCGGTGTAGTTGCCCTCACCGTCGTTCTGGAACAACAGATTGAGCCGCCGACCGTCCATCGGATCGTTCACGCCCAGGCGGCACTTGGCGATGTAGAGATCGGTGTCGCCGTCGTTGTCGTAGTCGGTCCACACGGTGCCGTAGTTGCCCGAGTTGTCCGACGGGACCGTCGACACCGGGTTGATCAACGTGGTGTCGTAGACCATGTTGCCGCTGCCCTCGCCCTTGTAGCGCGACGAGATGCCGTCGTCGTGGCAGATGAACAGGTCGAGGTTGCCGTCATTGTCGATGTCGGCGAAATTCGAGCACTGCACGAAGATCTGCGGGCCAGGCAGCGTGTCGATCAGGTAGTCCATGCCGCCGTCTTGGGCGAGCAACACCTTGAGACCGTCATAGCCGCCACCGGTAAAGATGTCGCCGTAGCCGTCGTTGTTCATGTCGCCGATCGACAGGCTCCACGACGAGCCCATGATCGGACCGTAGTTGAGCAGCGTGAAGCTGCCGTCGGCCTGCTGATAATCGATCAAGAGATTCTCGGCGAAGTTGATGCGGACCAGGTCGTCCAGCCCATCGTTGTTCATGTCCCAAGCGCCCATCGCAACCCCGCTGGACACCTGTTGATTGGTGAGCAACGAGGTGGCGTCGGTGAACGGATCGAGCGCGTGCGCTGGTGTTGCCCAGGTGGCCACCGTGCCGAGCGATGCAAGCCACAACCACGTCTGTCTTGGGAGAACGGTGCGAGTGCGAGTCATGCGAGCCGACAACATACGCCTGTCAGAGGGTTGTGGGGCCGGATCTCGAGGCGCGCATGACGAGAGCATCGACACGGCGCCGAGTGCACGGAGGTGCCGCGGAGCAACCACGGCACAACCCGCACGGCACAACCCGCACGGCACAACCCGCACGGCACAACCCGGCCGCGTGGGGCCCGGAGCGGCGGAAGGCGCCTGAGGGCGGGCGCGCGTGGGCCGCGAGGCGGCCTTGGGTTTGGGCGCCGGCGGGCACCTATAGGGCAACTGCGGCCTCTAGGGGCCGAGAACGAAGCTAGACCCAGGCGCGCACGTCTTTTCCAACATGCGCATCAATGTCGAGACCTTCTTGGCCCTGACCGTGCTGCTCGGCACCGGTGTGGCTGTCGGTGTTGGCGTCACGACCCTGCGGCAGCGCAACGACGCGGCCTCACCTGCGGATGGGGCGGCGGCGGTGGAGGGGGCGAAAGCGCCAGCTGCGGCCAGCGCACCGATCGTGTCGGCGCCAGTGG
>CANLQR010000004.1 GCA_947492135.1 Deltaproteobacteria bacterium
CCCGAGGGCCAGTGCGTGGTGCTGCCGCCGTTGTTCGAGGACCTCTGCGTGTTCGGGCCGCCCGGCGAATGCCCGCCGGAGTTTCCCGACCCGACGACGATCACGCAATCGCAGTGTCTGGAGTGCGAGGCCAACTGCATGCCCACCGATTATTGCAACTCGGTGGTCGCGACGGGATGGTCGATGCAAGGCTGCCAAGGGGTCAGTGGGCCGGAGAGCCCGCCGGGCAGCGCCTGCCAGTCCGGCGATGGCTACGGATCGGCGGGGTTCACCAACGATGCCCAGGATGCCGCCTGTCCACCGGTCGCGGCGACGACGATGATGCTGCAGCTTTGCTGCGCGTGAGACTCTCCACAACCCCAACGGATGCGGTGCCGCCGGCACCGTGAGCCACATCGGAAACCCTGGGCGACGCGGATCGTGGGAACACGCGGGTTCGCGCTAGAGTCACGGAGTCGGCATGTCAGCATCATCTCGTCGTTGGGTCATGGGAGCGGTCGTGCTCGCAGCGTGTGCAGCATTGCTGTGGTGGTGGTTCGGTCGATCGCCTGCGCCGGAATCGGCGTCGGCCACCACCGCGGCAGCCGGGGCCAAGGCCCCGCCACGTGCCGCGAAGCCGATCGGGTCCGAGCTCGAGCAAGACCGGACCTCGGCGTCCACGATGCCGTGGAATCGGCCCAAGACTTCGATCTCCGGCAAGGTCACCGACGAGGCCGGCAAGCCCGTCGCTCGCGCCCACGTCTGCGCGGTGCTTTCGGGCCGGCGCCTGCCCGACGCCCTGTCGCGCAAGCCGAGCTGCACGACGAGTGCCGCCGACGGTGTCTACGTCCTGAGCAAGCTGCCGCCGATGCGCGTCAGCGTCGCAGCGAGCGCGGCGACCTATCAGCCCGGCCACTACGATCCGCCCGGCAAGTTCGACTCGATCGATCTGCGCGCCGGCAAGGAGGTGACGGGGATCGACATCATCTTGCTCAGCGGCGGCGTGGAGATCCGCGGCATCGTCAAAGACATCGCCGGCGGTGTCGTCGAGGACGCGACCGTCGCCACCCGGCAAGGTTGGGGTTGGGGCAGCGCGGCCGGCCGATCGTTCACCAAGACCGACGCGCAAGGTGAGTTCAGTGCGTGGGTCGCCCCGGGCGAGGTGTCGGTCTCCGCGACCGCGCAGGGCTACGCGCCCGGCGACAAGGACGGCCCTGCACCCGGCTATACGTTCGAGATCCTGCTGACACCCGAGTCCGTGATCGCCGGTCGCGTCGTGCGAGCGAGCGATGGTGCGCCGGTCGCCGACGCCAACGTCACCGTCGAGCAGTCTTTCTTCGGCGGTGGCGGTGGCGGCACGTACACCGACGCCGACGGCTACTTCCGCCTCGATCGGCTCGAACCCGGGCGCTACAAACCCAGCGCAGAGTCGCCCGAGTTCTACGGCCAGCTCACCGAGAGCATCCGGCTCGGGCTCGGGCAGACTGTCGACGACGTCGTGATCACGGCGCACCCGATGGCGTCGTTGCGCGGCCGAATCGTCGTGGCGGGAACCGACACGCCGTGCGAGCGCGGCTCGGTAGACGTGACGGGGCGAGTCTCGAAACACACGGCGCACGCCGAGGTCGACGTCGGCGGCGAGGTCGTCGTCGCCGCGTTGCCACCGGATACCTACAGCATCGACGTGAACTGCAGCGGCTACGTGGCCAAGGCCACGTACCCCGAGATCGTCATCGCCGAGGCGGCCATCGTCGATCAGGTGTGGGAAGTCGACGCGGGCATCGTCGCGCGCGGCATCGTCGTCGACCAAGATGGCAAGCCCATCGCCAAAGCATCGGTCTCGGCGCGGCCGGTCGGCGCCGCCGCCCGCGGCCAACAGACCTTCGGTTGGGGCCAGAAGTCCGACGACAAGGGCGCCTTCGAGATCGATGGCCTGATCGCCGGCACCTACGAGATGGTCGCCGATCACGACGACTACGTGAGCCCCGAGACGCCGCCCCGGATCACGCTCGGCGACGACGACAAGGGCACCGAAACCCGGCTGGTGCTCGAGGCCGGCGGGGTGATCGCCGGCCGTGTGCTCGATGCGAACCGCCGTGCGGTGTCGGGCGCCAGCGTGTCCGTGGTCGGCAAGCAATGGTGGGGTGGCTCGGCCGCCAACACCGGCGACGACGGCAGCTTCACGATGAAGGCGGTGCGGCCCGGCGATCACCGCGTCGTCGCCCAGCGCGGATGGTTCAACGAGATGCGCGCGCCGGGCACGACCGACGACGACATCCAGGGCGTACCGGTGTCGGTGCGGGCCGGCGAGACCACCAGCGTCGATCTGGTGGTCGAGGAGCAGTTCGGGAAGATCGAGGGCAAGGTCGTCGACAGCGACGGCGGCCCCGTCGACGACGCCTTCGTCCATGCCACGCGCGAGACCGACAGCGCGGCGGCCAGCGCCAAGGGTTCGCGGGCCAGCGTTCGCTGGGGCGCTTGGTCACGCACGCCGGCGCTCACCGAGGGGGATGGCACCTTCGTCCTCGACGATCTCGAGGTCGGCAAGCACACCGTGATGGCCATGCGCAAGGGCGGTGGCGAGGGCGTGGTCGAGAGCGTCTCGACCGGCACCTCGGGCGTCGTGATCAAGCTGAGCGAGGGCGGCAGCATCGCCGGCAAGGTGTCGTTGTCGGCCGGCGGCGCGCCCAGGCGGTTCTCGCTGTCCCTGGCCGCGCCGAGTGCGGGCTTCTGGCGCGAAGAGAGCTTCTTCGAGACCGCGGGCGCGTGGCGGATGTCGGATCTGCCCGCGGGTACCTACGACGTCACCGCGACCGCGACCGAGGGCACGACCACCACCAAGGTCGAGCTCACCGTCGGCGCGGCGAAGTCGGGCGTCGATCTCGTGCTCACGCCCAAGGTCGACGTCACCGGCACACTGGTCGACGTCAAGACCGGCGCGCCGGTGCCCGGGATGAAGGTCTCGATCGGTCTACGCAAGGGTGGAGGCTTCTCGTTCGGCTCCGACGAGGGAAACCTGGAGGACGTCTCCGACGACGCCGGAAAGTTCACGGTGCGCGCAGCCCCGTCGGGCGCGGTGCGCATCATGGTCACCCCGCGCAACTTCTTCGGGGCCGACGACACCAGCTACGGCTGGCACAACATCACGGCCATGATCCCCGCCGAGAACCGTCGCTACGAGCTGCCACCGCTCAAGCTCGCGGCCAGCCGCACCAAGCTGCGCGAGCGCGGCGGCGACTTCGGCATCACCTTCAAAGAGGGTGATCCGGAGCAGGAGTCCGAAGACGTCCCACTGCGAATCGCCGTCATCCGACCGGGGAGCCCGGCCGCCAACTCGGAGCTGAAGATCGGCGACGTCATCGTCGAGGTCGACGGCCAGGACGTCACCGGGAGCAACAAGTACCTGTACTACTCGCTGACCCGCGTCAACGCGGGCGACGAGGTCAGCTTTGCGGTGGAGGGCGGCGGGACGGTGACGTTGATCGCGGGCAAGCCGGTGTAGCCGGGACGCGACGCGCTGTCGAAAACCCCAACTCAGCGGGCGGCGCGACCACGCAGGCCGTCTGCTGCGAACCCCAGCACCGACTCGACCAGGGCCGCCCGTTCGGCCCGCGTGCGGCAGACCAACGCGCCGTCGCGCAGCAGGGTGGCGGTCCCGTGCACCACCGCCCACGCCTTGGCCTCGGCTCCGCGCCGGCGCGCGGCGGTCAGTTCACCGGCGACCACGAGTTCATCGAGTGCATCCGAGAGCAGTTCGTAGGGGTCGCGATCGATGGTCCCCGCGCGACCTCTCACCCGGGGCCGGATGTGCGCAGCGCCGAACATCACGACGAATCGGGCGGGCTGGGCAAGCGCGAACTCGACGTAGGCGCGGCCGACCGCGACGAAACCTGCGCGCGCCCGTGCGCGGGAGGTGCCACGGCGTGGTGTCGCCTCCCGCGCCGTCACCATCGCGTCGGCGAGCGCGGTGAAACCCTCCATCGCCAGCGCCGCCAGCAGGTCCGACCGGTCCGCGAAGTGGCGGTAGGCGGCAGTGGCGGACACGCCGACATCACGGGCTGCGGCGCGCAGGCTGAACTGCTCGGCGCCGTCGCGGGCGATCCGTACAAGCGCGGCGTCGAGCAGCGCTCGACGTAGGTCGCCATGGTGGTAGCGCGATCGCTCGGCCATGGATTTATGTTGACACTGTAAACTTAGGACGTAAAGTCCCGATCATCATGCGGACCAAGTTGTCGAGATCCCCCTGCCTTGCCCTGCTGCTGGGTCTGCTGATCTTCGGGGTCGGGTGTGCCACGGCACGGTCGCGACAGACGACCGCGGATGGCACCGTCATCCACACCCTGCGCAGGACGTACAACAACGTGCACGTCATCGTCCGCGGGGACCACGCTGTGATGATCGACGGCGGACTGGAGTCGGATGCGCCCGCGCTAGCCCGCGACCTCCGGCGCATCGACGTCGACCCGAGCCAGCTGCGGGCGATCATCGTGACCCACGGCCATGCCGATCACGCCGGCGGTGCGGGGTGGTTCCAGCGTCAGTTCGGCACCAAGATCGTCGTCGGTGCCGGTGATGTCGCCCTCGTCGAGGGTGGCCACAACGATGCGCTTTGCCCGACCGATGCGACGGCTCGGCGGCAGCTGCCGAAGCACCAGTCGGCGACGTTCACCCCACTGCGCGCGGACGTCACGGTCGCGCAAGCCATGGCGCTCGAGCCGATCGCTGGCATCGCCGGCGCGATCGTGCCGGTCGCCGGGCACACCGCCGGATCACTCGTCGTCACGCTCGATGACGTCGTGCTGGTCGGCGACCTGTTTCGCGGCGAGATCGTCGGCCACTCGGCGACGACGCACTTCTACATGTGTGACCTCGAGGACAACCGCGCGGACGTCCGCAATCTGTTGGATACCCTGGCACCCACGGCTCGGCGCTTCTTCACCGGCCACTTCGGCCCGATTGGCAGGGCCGCGGTCGAGCGATTCGCCAGCGCTGGGCCGGCGAGCCGGTGACAGCGGCAAAGACCGAGTGCGGTGGCGACGAGTGCATCGTGACGGCCGGCTTGCTGCCACCGGGCTGCGTACCGTCCGCAGACCCCGTGATCTGGCAGTTCCTCAACGCCTTCGGCAAGGCTCCGCAGCCTGCGGGCTGACCAGAACCCGGCGGCGATCTGCGGTAGGCTCCAGCGCACATGCGCCGCGCTGAACCCTTCTACGATGCACGGCTCGCCGACGCGCTCGGATTCGCCGCGACCGCGTTTGCCCACGTCGAGCGCAAGGGCAGCGGTGTGCCCTACCTCAGCCACCTGCTGGCGGTGACGACCTTGGTGATGGAGTACGGCGGTACCGCCGATCAGTGCATCGCCGCGGTGCTTCACGACTACCTCGAGGATATCGCCGGCAGCTCGGTCGACGAGCTCGCCGAGCGTTTCGGAGCCGACGTCGCGGCCATCGTGCTCGCGCTGTCGGACTCGACCCAGGACGAGCTCGACGCCACCGGCGGCAAGCCACCTTGGAAGGATCGCAAGCTGCGCTACCTCGCGCACCTGCGTGACGCGCCGCCGCAGGTGAAGCTCGTCAGCACTGCCGACAAGCTCCACAACGCCTCCTCGATCGTCCGTGATCGAGAGACCCTGGGCGAAGCGATCTTCGAGCGGTTCACCGCGAGCAAGCCCGAGACGCTGTGGTACTACGCCGCGGTGGTCGACGCGCTTGGCGACGGGTGGAATCATGCGTTGCTCGACCAGCTGCGCGCGGTGGTGCGGACCCTGCACAGGGGCTGAGGACGGTCCCGCAACCTGCGGTCGAGGAATGGCGACGTTTGCGACGCCTCGCCGTGGTGATACGTTCCGCCTCGCGATGCTCGTCCTGCCCAAGGCCTCCTGGTGGCGATACGTCCGCCGCTACTCGGGCAGCGAGCTACCGCGGACCAAATATCGGATCGCCGGCGTGCTCCTGGTCGGCGTGCTCGTCACGTTCCTCGAGGAGCATCACGACTGGCATCCGAACCTCACGTCGCTGCCGTTCACGCTGGTCGGCGTCGCGCTCGGCATCTTCCTCGGCTTTCGCAACAACGCCAGCTACGATCGCTGGTGGGAGGGCCGCAAGATCTGGGGCAGCGCCACCAACGGCGCCCGATCACTGACCCGGCAGATCCTCACGCTGGTGGGGCCGCAGCCTGGCGCGATCGAGGTCGACACCGCGGCCGTCGCCCGGCTCCACACCGAGCTCGTCCACCGCGTCATCGCCTGGGCCCACGCGTTGCGGCTGTCGCTGCGTGCCGAGGATGGCGCCACCACGCTGGCCCGGTTGCTTCCCGCCGAAGAGGTCGAACGCCTGACCACCCAGAGCAATCCGGCCTACGCGATCACGCAGGGGACCGCGGATCGACTTCGAGACGCCTATGCACGGGGCTGGGTCCATCCCATGCACCTGGTCGTACTCGAGCAGTCGCTGACCTCGCTGACCGACGTCCAAGGCGCCGCCGAGCGCATCCAGAACACGCCGATCCCGTTCTCGTACACCACACTCATCCACCGCATCACGGCGGTGTACTGCTACGCCCTGCCCTTCGGCGTGGTCGACACGGTCGGGCTATTCACCCCGTTCGTGGTCGGCATCGTCGCGTATGCGTTCTTCGGCCTCGACGTGATCGGCGAGGAGATCGACATGCCCTTCGGCAAGGACCCCAACGACCTGCCGCTGAACGCGATCACCCGGACGATCGAGATCAACCTCCGGCAGCGCCTCGGGGAGACCGACCTGCCGCCGATGCTCGTACCGATCGACGACGTCCTGGACTGACCGGGAGCATCGCGCCCGGCCGGCCCGCATCGCCGACCGAGGGACCGCGAGCGACCTTACCGATAGGCCGGCGCCACGAAGGTGTACTCGACCCGCGCATCGAGCGGCGCAAGGCGTTTGCCCCGCGCGAGCATCGGTGGAACCCGCCCCTCGTAGCGCAGGATCTTCCGGGTCTTGGTGTCGAACACCAAGCGCATCGGTGGGACCGAAGCCCGCACCAACGCGCTGCTCGCCGCAAACGAGAACACCGTCGTCCCGGCCTGGGCCTCGACCTCGCGCAGCTCGCACGCGTACGTGCGCGCGTCGTCGATCACGGCGAACCGCAGCTCGAACACCTCGCCGCGGGACAGCGCATCCCAATGTTCGAGCGCCCAACCGAACAACGTCGGACCGACGACCACGGGCACGTCGACCCGCTCGATCCGCGTGCGGGTCCGGCCGGCACGCGTGCGCTCGAAGGCGAGGTGGTGTTCGTCGCGCATGCGGGCGCTGCCCACGACTTGATTCTGGCGATTGACCTGGGTGAGGTCGACGAAGTCGTAGTTCGGTGCGTGGGTCGCGGTCAGCGAGAGCAGCGCGGCGTCATCGGGCCCGCGCGTCAAGTGGGTGGACACGCGACGCGAACCCTCGGCGCGGACGCGGCGTTGGTAGGTGAACACCGGCTCCTGCTGCGCCGACCGCTGCGGGTCGTAGACCGCCCCGTCGTAGATGAGTTCGCCGGCGGCGTCGGGTGTGGTCGCGAGCTGATCGAGTGATGCGAATCGAGCGCCCTGGGCCCCCGGCAGCCCGCGACAACCGACCGCGAGCGTGACTGAAACGGCCACAGCCGCGTAACGAGCGAGCGTGGCAGCGAGAGCCAAAACCGACTGAGTGGGGAACGTCATGATGGGTCCAGCATGGCGCTCGACCCTGCGACGGGCATTGGCGCAGCCCGCCAGAGATGCTGTCCGATCGCGACAATGCGCGGCCACGGGCGAGCTGCGCGTGTCGCACCACGACTTCTTGGCGCGGCGGGCCGCTCCAGAAAACCTCCGCCGACGGACGACACGGCTGGTCTTGTCCCACGTGCGCCCTCGTCGGAAGCCCCCCGCGGACTCGCACCGAGAAATAGTTTGAACCGCCGGGGCCTGGCGTTCACGTCGGGGTCGAGTGGCCGAGACGTGTGCCCGGCCCGGAGAACCAAACACCATGCGTACCTCGATTTCGTGCCTTTCCACCGCCCTTGTCCTCGCCTGCCCGCTCGCCGTCGGTTGCTACGGTCCCGCGGACGCCGGCAACGACCACGACGCTGGCGCCTCGACCGGTGAGGCACAGGAGTCCGAGGGCAGCGACGACGCCAGCTCGACGACCCCCGAGCCCGGCGACGACGACGGCAACGAGGACAGCAGCGACGACGGTGCCGACGCCGGCGAGGATCCCGACACCACCGCGGGCGACACCGGCGAGGTGGTCGACACCACGCCGCCGACTCTGGTGAGCAGCGTGCCCGCCGACGGCGACGTGGGGATCTACGCCGACACCCAGATCCGGCTGGTCTTCTCCGAGCCCATGGACAAGGCCAGCGTTCAGGTCGCCTACCAGAGCGCCGATCTGCCCGAGTTTTTCGTGACCATGGCCTGGAACGACGACGGCGACGAGCTGGTCATCACGCCCGCCGGCCTGCTCGAGTACGGCGCCGCATCGTCGCCCGCCGAGGTCATCCCACGGGTCTACACCCTGACGATCACCACCGCCGCGACCGACGTCGCCGGCAACGAGCTCGAGCAGGACGCGACCGTCGCGTTCACCACCCTCAAGGCCATCGTCCACGACCTGCCGATCGTCGCCGCTCTCACCGGCGCGGTGCGCCAGGACGGCGACGCCTACCCCGGGTTCATCATGGCCGGCGACGCGGCCCTCCCGGCCAACGCGCGGTGGAAGGGCTTCGTGTCGTTCGGCCTCGACGATCTACCCGACGACATCGCGATGTTCGTCGCCGCCGAGCTGGCCTACGAACAGCTCGACGTAATCGGCAGCCCCTATGACGATCTCGGATCGCTCGAGATCCACGACGTGGTCTTCGGCGCGACCGATCTGACGGCGTTCGAGGCCGCGTCGACGGGTCCGGTGGGCATCAGCGACGAGGTTGGCCTGGGCCAGGACACCTTCGACGTGACCCCGGCGCTGCAGGCCGATCTCGCGGCGGGTGCCGACCTCACCCAGTTCCGCTTCGAGTTCCCGGTCGCGTCCGACTTCGACGACGCCTACGACTACGCATTGTTCAGCGCGACGGATCCGGGCCCAGTGCTGCGCGTCGGCTACCTCATCCCGTGAGCCGGTGTCCCCAGCGCCCGCCGCATCGACAGCTCGATCAACCGCAACAGGTTGGTCGAGCGGTCGGCGTTGGTGGTGCCGGCTCCGGCATAGATCCGTTCGGCCTCGACCGCCCGGCCGATCGCCGCGTCGAGCTCGCCGTCGAGCCCATCGAGCCGCGACAGCTGGGCCAGAGCCAGGGCGGTATCCGGCGAGCTGGGGCTGTTGGCCCGCAGCGCCAGCACGCGATCGAGCTCGGTGCGGGCGTCGACGAACCGACCGAGATCGACCAGGACCAGCGCGCGGGCCTGGTGAGTGTGGGCGGTCTGAATGTGATCGGCGCCGATCGTGGCGACTTCGATGTCGGCGACCTGGTCGAGCCGCGCCAGCGCCTCGTCGAAGCGGCCCTGGCGGCGGCGCACCTCGGCGAGGTTCATGAGCACGCGCGCGGTCCGGGCGTCCTTGCGCGGCCCGGCGATCGCGAGCGCGCGCTCGAAGGCGAGCTCGGCCGCGGCAAGGTCGTCGCGCGCGTTCTCGATGGCGCCGAGGTTCAACCAGCCCGACACCACCCACGCGTGTTCGGGCCCATAGGTCGCGACGAACACCTCGATGGCACGGCGGGTGTACGCAGCGGCGGCCTCGAGGTCGGCGCCCGTCTGCGCCGCGAGGCCCAGGTTCATCAGCGCTCCGCCGACCCGGGGGTGCAGCGCGCCCAGTCGCGCCACCGCCTCGTCGTGCAGCGGGAGCAGCATGGCCCGCGCCTCGTGGTGACGACCCAGGCCGAGCAGCGTCGACGCGGTGGTCATGCGCGCGTGCCAAAGCTGGGATGCATCGCCATCGGCGGCGGACTCGAGCACCGCGATCGCCCGTCGGCACGCGACCAACGCGTCCTCGGGGCGGCCCTGGGCATCGTGGAGCTGACACGCGGCGCGGGCGATCCCGGCCTCGAGCTCGGGGTGCGATCCGTCGACCCGCGCGAGCGAGGCCTCGGCATGGCGGAGCCACTGCGCGGCGGCCTCGAGCTCCGCGGTGCGCGTGCGCTCGGTCGCGGCACCGTAGGCGCGGCGCGTCGCACGACGTGGCTGATCCAGAGCCATGGCAATCGCGTGGGAGTGCTCGATCGCTTCGGCGCCCGAGCCCGGCGACTGCTCGCCGCGGGCCAGGCCCAGCACGAACAGCGCGTCGCCTCGCGTCGCCTCGCCACCGTTGGCCTCGTCGAGGCTCGCGGTCGCGATCGCGATCGCGGTGGCATAGTCGCCGGCGAGGTGGGCGGCGCGTGCCGTCGCGATCCGACTGTCGATCGTGCCGTCGATGGCGGCGTCCTCGGTGCCTGCCCGCGACTCGGGTGACTCGCACTCGCGCGGGTCGGGCAGGCCATCGACGGCCGCCAGGGCGCGCTCGGCCAGCTTGGGCGACGCCTCGCCGAGGCGAGCGACCAGTGCGTCGGCGGTCGCGAGGCCCTCGCGCAGGCAGCCGACCCGCCGATCCAGCAAGGTCTCGTCCGCGACCCCATCATGCCACGTCGCTCGACACGCGCCGACGTGGCGATCGATCCACCGCTCGCCCCACGCATCGACGGCCGCGCCGACGTTGGCCGCGGTGGTCTCGGCGTAGGGCACACCGGTGGCGCGTAGCGCCCGGCCGATCGCATCACGACGATCGGCGGTCCACACCGCGTCGAGCTCGGCGCGCGCCACCGCCGGATCGCAGCGTGGTCCGGTGTCCTCGCGCGCGTTGTAGACCCAGCCGAGCACACCGAGCCCACCGACGACACCCAGGCCCACCACCGCCAGCCGTCGACGTCGTCGCGACGCCCGCCCGATCGCAGCCAACAGCGCGGTCATGGACTCGAAGCGCATCGCCGGGTCGGCCGCCAGCGCGCGCTGCAGCAGCGGCGCGAACCAGCCCGGCACACCGCCGGTGACCGGTGGCACGGGCGGTCCGCGATCGATCGCGTCCAACAGCTCGATCGACGTCCGACCGGCAAACGGCGGCACGCCGAACACGACCTCCCACGCGGTCACCGCGAATCCGAACTGATCGCTGCTGGCGTCGGCCCGCCCGCCCCGGTGCTGCTCGGGGGCCATGTAGCGCGGCGTGCCCATGATCGCGCCGGTCCGCGTCAGCGACGACGACAGCGCCTCGTCGCGATCGTGTGCTCGCACGTCCGTCTCCGACGCGTCCGTGCGATCGTCGCGGGCCAGGCCGAAGTCTGCGACCTTCGCGGTGCCATCGTCCCCGACCAGGACGTTGGCGGGCTTGAAGTCGCGGTGGATCAGCCGGCGCGCGTGGGCGGTGCTCAGCCCGGCGCCGGCACCGACCAGCCACCGCAGCGCCGCCTCGAACCGATCGCGAGTGCCCGGCGAATGTTCGTGCGCCCACCGCTGCAGGGTCGTGCCGCGCACCAGCTCCATGGCGATGAAGTCGCGGCCGTCGATCGTACCGACCTCGAACACCTTCACCAGCCCGGGGTCGTCGACCGCGGCCATCGCCCGCGCCTCGCGGCGCAGCCGCTCGGTCGCGCCCCCCGATCCCAACGGCCGCAGGATCTTCACTGCGACCGCACGGGCCAGCGTGGTGTCGAGCGCCTCGTAGACCTCGCCGAACGCCCCCGCGCCGAGCCGTCGCACGATTTGATAGCGCCCGAAGGATTCCGGCGGCGACTCGGTGCCGAACAACGACGCGAGCACGCCGCCGAGCCCATGACGGCCACCCAGGGTCAGCGGCGTGTCGGGGACGCGGGCCACGGCGGACGACGCGGACGCCTCGGACTCGTCGTCGTCACTGGACACGGGCGGCACGAGTCTACCCGAGGGCGGGTCGTGCTAGCGTGGCAGCGGCGTGGACGAGGATTTCGACCTGCTCGAGCGCTGGCGCGGCGGTGAGCGCAGCGCCGGCGAAGTATTGGTGACCCGCCACTTTGGCGCAGTGCGGCGATTCTTCGTCAACAAGACCTCGCGTGATCCCGACGACCTGACCCAGACCACGTTTCTGCGCTGCGTCGAGCAGCGCGAGGCGTTCGCCGGCCGCGGCAGCGTTCGCGCGTTCCTGTTCGGCGTCGCCCGCAACGTGCTGTACGAGCACTACCGCAAGGTCTATCGCGCCGACGTCGAGCCAGCGCAGACCTCGGTCGCCGATCTCGATCCCACGCCGAGCCAGATGGTCTCGGACATACAGTGGCACGGTCAGCTATTCGACACCCTGCGCGCGCTACCGGCCGAGATGCAGGTGCTGCTCGAGCTCCACTACTGGGAGGGCCTGTCGACCGCCGAGCTCGGCGTGGTGTTCGACGTGGCCCCCGGCACGATCAAGAGCCGGCTGTTCACCGCGCGCGGCGAGCTGCGCGAGCGAGCGCGCCGCCGCGGCTTCGATCTGGGCCTGGGCAAGGACGCGACGATCCCCGGCTGGGCCCGCAACCTCGCCGATCTGCGCGGCTGAACCTGCACTCTTCGATGACGAGCAAGCCCGTCGCGTTCCTGTGCGCCGATCTCGGCGTGACCAAGACCCACTCGCGCCCAACCGCGACTCGTCGCTGATCCCACATCTCGTCAGGCGCTCTGCACGTTGTCGGCGCGGCACCTCGCGCAGCCCGCCCAGGCCTTGACTCGATACGGCCGGGCGTCCTATCGGTAGGAAGTGCCACAGCCCGTCTACGATTTGTTCTTCGGTCCGGCCAATGACGAGCTCTGCGATCATCCGCGCGGACTGGAGTACGCGAGCGCTCGTAGGTTCGTGCGGCCCGACGCCACGCGCGCGGGGCATGCGGGCGGACATGCGCCAGCGATTGCTGTCGACGCATGGCCGCGCTCGCCGAGCACGGGATACCCGATGGCGCACCTGCTGACGCTCGAGCTGCCGTTGGAGTACCGACGCAAAGGGCCCGATCTCGTGGGGCTCGCGCTCTTCCAAGCCGACGACCATGTGGCTACGCCCACGCCAGGTGCGAGGGAAGCCTTGATGACCGGCGTCGCCTCGCACACAAGTGCCCTGCTTGCGTCGTTGGTGCGGGCGCACGGCGCCAGGCACCCGCAGAGGGTCGATCTCGTCGACTTGATCGGCGGTCATTTCGCGGTCCTCTGGTTGCGAGACGAAGAGCTGCGCGGCCCTCGGACCGCCCCCCCTGCGGACGACCGCGACCCCACCTCGCCCGTCGAAACTGGTCAGAACATGAACGCGTGGGACCACACCAAGCCGGAGCTCGCGGTGTGGCTTGCCGAACGTTCGTTCGACCCCAACGCCGGGAAAGCGCCAACCGAAGGCTCGATCTACGACGACGACGACGACAACGACGACGACGACGACGATGCAGACGGGCCGCCTCCACCCTACGAGCCTTCCGATGCGTACGTGGATGTGGTGCTGACGCGCGTCGAGAAGCTCAAGGCCTTTTACGAGGAACACCACGGACGAAGTCATCTCGGCGGCACGTGCTTGCCGGTGCAGCAGCTGCCCGAAGGCCTCACGCCGTGGTTCTTGGAGCTCGAGAACGATATTGGCGGCGCCAACTTCGGTGGTGGCAATCTGCAGTACGATCTCGAGAGGGATATCCTCGACTGGGCATGCGGTTGAGGTGCTGCTCGAGCTCCACGACTGGGAGGCCGCGCCTCTGCCGGGCGCGCCCATGCAGGTGAGCCCCGGCGCTAGGGCACGCAGCAGACGGTGCGCGGTGCCGTGGCTTGCGCCGGGGTCATGCACCCCAGCCGCGTGTCGCCTGCCATTGCGGAGGCGAAGGCTCCGTTTTGCTGGCAGCCACGGCCCGCGACGACCTCGCCGGGGCTGGCCGGGGTCTCGCACATCGTGTCCGTGAAGAGCCAGACACGCGCAGCGCCACACCATTCGCTCATCGAGCACGAGCACGCGGCGCACTCGACGTGCTGCGCCTCGGGCAGCGGCACGGTGCCCAAGGGGCACATCGCGGCGGGCTCGTCCGCCATCACACACACGCGCTGCATCGCATTGCACTCGACAGCGTCGGGCAGCACGCAGACGGTCCAGGGCGGGAGTTCGTCGGCGACCGGTACACCTTGGCCGCTGCATTCGCCGCCGGGTGCGAGAAACGAGATGTCCTGATACAGCGCCGGATTCGGGTCGGCGAAGTCGGACACGCACTGCGCTGCCAGGAGATCGGTCTCGGTCACCGACACGCCGCACCCGCCCGGCGACGAGAGCAGGCTGAGCGAGCACTGCTGGGCGTGCGGTCCACAGTCGCACCCGCATTCGACCGTCTCGGTGGTCGGCAGCAGCACCTCGACCTGGGACACTCCGTCCGGGCACTCGGGCGGGGGCTCGCCAGCGATGCCGATGCGAACGAGCATCCAGTCCGACCAACCGTCTCCGGGCTCGATCGCGTCGGTCGAGCAGTCCGGTGCGCCCGAGGTGCTCGAGCCGGCGCCCTCGGTCGACATGGCCCCGGTGCTGGACTCGGTCGAGTCGGCGAGCGTCGTGCCCGGGCTGCTCGTGCCGACGCTGCTCGTGCCGACGCTGCTCGTGCCGACGCTGCTCGTGTCGACCATCTCGGTGGCCGACGACGTGGGTGCGTCGATCGACGGCGCCTCGCCGAAGCAACCAGACAGCCCGAACAGGAACGTCGCGATGCCCAACGGCCGATTCACCACGAGTTGCAGGCCGAGTCGCAAGCGCATGATCTCGAGCCTACCACTGCGGACGCGCGCACGCGCGCACGCGCGCACGTGCGTACGGCGTGCCCGGCCTCGTCACGGCAGTCGTTGTCCCCCCGGCGGGCCAGCACCAGGCACCGCCGAGACGCCACCAGCCGCCATGTCGCAGCGATTTTCCGCCTTCGGCAATCGAAAGGCTCGCTCGCGCATCGACCCTCGCGGAATGCGCCACCTTCTCGCCAGCTTTGCCGGATTGACCCTGATGTTCTCGGTTTCCGGCGCTCGCGCCCAAGACGCCCGCCTTCGGGTGATCTTGAGTGGGGCCGACAACCCGACGCCGCTGGTGGAGTACGCCACCGCACGCGTTGGTCCCTACGTCGCCTTGTCGAGAACCGGGAGGATCACAGCAACCGTGAACCTGTCCGAGGGTGCACCGGACACCTCGGCGCTGGTCGTGGCGAGACTCGACACGACCACCGACAACTTCGACTTCTCGCTCATCGCTCGCGACGGTCAGGTCATCCACCCTGGCCTCGGCCTCACGCTCGACCGCATCGTCTCCGACTTTCGCGACGTTGGCTTCGACGGCGAGTGGGCGCTCTTTCAGAGCGTCGCGCCAAACGGGCTCCGCGTGCTCTACGGCGGCGCCGGCACCATGGAACTATTCTCGACGGGGGGCGAGCAGTGTCCGGGTTTGCCACCGGGCATCCTCCAGGGCGGCGGCGATGGCGACGTGAGAGTCAACATCGCCGGCGACACCGGGTTTGCCGACTGCGGCGGATTCAACATCAACGAAACCATCGTGTCGTTCACCAATCCGCCGCAAGGTGCCACCGGCGGGTTCCTGGGAGGCTCCGGTCCTTTTGTCCGCGCCCTCGATGACGACGGCGGGCTCTGGGTGGCCGGAAGCACCTCGTGTGCCGCTTGCGAGGGCGGCGTCATGCATGGTTTGTGGCGAATCGATCAAGACGGTCCGGTGCTCGCGTTCGACTCGAGCGCGTATTCACAGATCGCCCACATCGTCCGCACCACCTTTCCCTCGCTCAACGGCAACGGCGAGTTCGCTGCCCTCGCCTTCGTCGGCCCCGCCGGCGCGAGCGGGCCCGCCAATACCGTCATCGCGGTCGCGGCCGGCGAGGTCACGGTCGTTGCCCGCGTGGGTGATGAGGCGGCTGACCGCCCTGGCCGCCCCATCACCTCGGTGTACGTTCATCCCGGCGGTGCAAGCGGTGCCTACCTCGACGACGGCGGCGGCGTGGTCTTTCTCGCCGAGGTCGACAACCCGCCGGGCCGGGCGCTGCTTCGCTCATCGGGGGGGACGATCGAAACCGTCGTGATGACCGGCGATGTGGTCGATGAGCTCTTCGCGGGCTCGACGGTGACCGCGCTCGATCCGCAGCAGGTGGCCGTGAGCCGAACGGGTCACCTGGCCATCGCCGGCTCGGTCCAGCGACAGGGCTCATTGACGAGCTCGGCGGTGCTGTTCCTCGACGCCATCTCTCGGTCACCCAATCCGAAACCGGATCGTCGATGCTCTCGATCGCGAATTCAGGGCCCGGGACCGCGGTCGGCGTCGTGGTCGAGCTGTCGGACTACACGGGTGGCGGGGAGGCAGCGGAGCGAATCTTCGTGGGATCCCTCGAGGTCGGTGAAGTTGCTCAGGTCGAGACGCTACTGGCCGACGATGGCGACTCGTTCGAGATCACAGCGCGAGTGCACTCGGAGATCGTCGACAACAACTTGACCAACAACACTGCCGTGTTGATCCGCGATGAGGAGTATCAACAGGGCTGCGGTTGCGTGGCGCTCCCTGCCCGCAAGGCTCCGGCAGCCGGCCTCGTCGCGATGGCCGTCGTTTTGGCAGCGGCGGGCCGACGGCGGCGCCGGCGGGCCCCGATCAAAAATTCACCTGACACTGGCCGGTCGTCGCACTGACGCACATGTGCAAGTTCGGGCAGCACACGTGACCGCACTGGACCTGGCCATCGGGGCAGCTGGGCTGTCGCGGAGTATTGTTGTCGCAACCTCCGCCGGCCTTGCACTGCACGTCGCAGCAAGTGTAGGAGGCGTTGGGGCTCTCGCTGGTCTTGCAGGTGGCCTGGGAGGACGTGCAGACGTTGTGGCAGCTGCCGTCGGAGCCGCAGCTCTGGCCCCACTCGCACGTCACGCCCTTGCAGGGGTCCGCCGGGGGGGCTGCGCCGCCATCGTCTCCACCTCCGTCGTTGTCTCCGCCGCCATTGCCCGCAGCTCCGCCGTCGCCACAGTCACCGCCGCCGTCGTCACCGCGAGCCGAGCCCTCGTCACCTCCAGGTGCCTCACCACCATCCGAAGGGTCACGCTCCTGGCCACCGCCATCCGCGGGGGGCGAGCCCTCGTCACCTCCACCCGCACCTTCATCGCCACGCGGCGAGCCACCGTCACCTTGCGCACCACCGTCGCCATCCGCCGCCGGTGAGTCCTCCCCTCCACCCGCACCGTCGTCGCCATCGCCGTCGCCATCGAAGAGCATCGCCAGGTTGGCACCGATCTCCGAACGCTGCGAAGCACCATCGTGCCGCGCACCGCCGCAGGCCAGCCCGAACGCCGCCCAGCCCGACAAAGACGAGATCAAAAGGATGTTCAGACTTCGCACAGCAAGCCTCCTTGGCCGGGGATTACCGGCTTCTCGAACTGCGTGCCGCCGCGCCGCGATCGGTTGCTGGTGTAAAGCCATGACGGCCGAGGTTTGCTGCACGCAGACACGAGCGCTAGCGGGCGGACCGTCGAGCTGACGCGCTGGTCACCGACGGCAGCGCGTCGTCGCTCGTTCGCTCCTCGGCCGCCGAGTACCTGACCTTCGTGGCGGCGAGCGGCACGGGCGGCGTCGAGGCGGTGTACGCCGACGAGAACGTGTGGCTCAGCCAGAAGATGATGGCGCAGCTCTACGACGTGGAGGTCCCGACCATCAACTACCACCTGAAGAAGGTGTTCGAGGACAGCGAGCTGGAGGAGGACGCAGTTATCCGAAATTTTCGGATAACTGCCGCCGACGCCAAGACCTACGACACCAAGCACTACAACCTCTCGGCCATCATCGCCGTCGGCTACAAGGTCAACTCCGAGCGCGCGGTGCAGTTCCGCAAGTGGGCTACGCGCGTCGTCGAGGAGTTCACCATCAAGGGCTTCGCGATGGACGACGATCGCCTCCAGCGCGGCGGCTCCATCCTCAGCGACCGGTACTTCGAAGAGCAGCTCCAGCGCGTCCGCGAGATCCGGCTGTCGGAGCGCAAGTTCTACCAGAAGATCACCGACATCTACGCCAGCTCGGTCGACTACGACGTGACGGCGCAGGCCACCAAGCGCTTCTTCGCCACGGTGCAGAACAAGCTGCACTGGCTGCCCGCCGCCTTCGGGCCTCAGGCGGTCAGCGCACGGCCGAAAACCCCGGCGATGCGGTCGCAGACCGCACGCAGTCCCGAGCGATCACGGGCGCTCGCGTGGGTTACGAGCCACACCGGCCGGCGCGGCAGATCGTCGAGCAACAGCACCGGCTCGAGGCCGGACTCGCGCGCGCCCCAAGGCGTCGTGAGTGCGATCAGACCATAGCCGGCGACTGCCGCAGCCACGAGCGCCGCCATGCTGCTCGAGCGGAACACGACGCGAAGATCGTCGCGCGCCGCCAACCACTTCGCCTCCGGCATCGCGGCCAGCTCACCACTTTGGAGCACGACATCGTGCCCACGAAGTCCTTTGACGTTCCGCGGTGTCCCACGGGCGCGCAGATAGCTCGGCGCGGCGAACAGACTCAAGGACATGCGCGCCACGCAACGCACGCGCAGATCGGCCCCGCGGATCGTGGACATGCGCACCGCAATGTCGGCCTCACCACGAGCGAGATCCACCGGTCGATTTCCTCCTGCGATCTCGATGACTAGCTCCGGATATTGGGCCCGAACCTCCAGCAAGCCCTCCGCCACGAGAAACGCCGCCAGCGCCTCGGTCGTCGCAACCCGCACCGTGCCGCTGACCGCGCCCTCGTCGGCCCTCGCCGCGTGCGCGAGTGCAATCGCCTGGCGCTCCATCGCTTCGGCGTGGGGTCGTAGTCGCTCGGCGGTCGCGGTTGGCCGCAGGCCCTCGCGGGTGCGCACGAAGAGGCGCGCGCCGGTGGAGTTCTCGAGCGCCGCCACCCGTCGACCAATCGTCGACCGATCGACCCCGAGCCGCTTGCCGGCCTCGCCCAGGGTTCGCGAGTTCAGCAGCATCAGCAGTACCCGGACGTCATCCCATTCCATCATGCGCATTATTGCACATCTGGTGGGCACTTTTGCTCATTTACGAATCGCCGGGCATGGCCACGCTATCGGCGATGACCACGATGACCAATACCTATCGCGCGGTGCAACTCCGGGGCAAGGGTGGCCTCGACCAGCTCGTCGAGGTGAAACTGCCCCTGGTCGATCCCGCAGCGGGCGAGATCCGCATCCGAGTGACGGCGACGGGCGTCGGTTTCACCGACATCACCATGCGCACCGGATACTACCCGTATCGACCCGCGTTCCCGTTTGTCCCCGGCTACGAGGTCGTGGGCGAAGTCGACGCGATCGGAGCCGGCGTCACTGGGGTCGTCCTGGGTCAGCGCGTGTGTGCGCTGACCGTGCACGGCGGCTATGCCGAGCGGCTTACACGCGAGGCCGAGCACTTCGTGGCGGTGCCTGACGGCGTCGACGATGCAGACACCGTCGCGCTCGTTCTCAACTACGTCACCGCCTATCAGATGATCCATCGCAGCGCTGCGATGAAGCCAGGACAGACGGCGCTGGTGACCGGGGCCAACGGAGGTGTCGGAATGGCGCTGGTCGAGCTGCTAGGGCTTGCCAAGGTGCGGGTGATTGCGGCGTGCAGCGAGCGACACTTCGCACACATGCAAGCCCTCGGTGCTGTGCCAATCCCCTCTCGTGGTCGCCCGCTCGACGTGCTCGTGCACGAACTCGAGGCCGACGGTGTCGACGCGGCGTTCGACGGCCTCGGTGGGCCAGCCACGCGCGAATGTGTCCGAGCCACCCGCAAGGGCGGAACCGTCGTCGCCTACGGCTTCATGGCTGCACGCGTCGCCGGGCGACCGAGCACTTGGGCGACGCTGCGTGGATTTGCCTCGCTGGCGGTCGGAGGCCGGCTTGCGGGTCGCCGGCCGGTGTTCTACGGGATCACGCAGATCTACCGCAAGGACCCCACCTCGCTCCGCGAGGACCTGCCGAAGTTGCTCGAGCTGCTACGCACCGGACAAGTCCATCCGAAGATCGCCGCGCGACTGCCATTGCTCGCAGGTGCTCGCGCTCAGGCCGTCCTCGAGCGGGGGGCAGTGATCGGGAAGATCGTGCTCGTGCGCGACGGCGCGGACGCGTCCTGATCCAAGGGTCCAGCATGGCGCTTGACCCTGCGACGGGCATTGGCGCAGCCTGCCACAAGATGCGGTCCGATCGCGACAATGCGACCCTCGTGGTCATCCTGGCGGTGACGCGATGAGCCCCGATACGATCTCGGTCACCAACGTGCGGCCGGCCTTCGAAGCGTCGCTGGCGTTTGGTGCCACGCCCGCAGAAATCGAGGCCCGCACCGGGATGACCCGGACCCTGCTCGAGTCCGATGGCGCGACCGTGAGCGGCGACGCGACCTACGAGCACATGGAGCTGATGTTCGAAAAGCCAGACTTTGGCCGGTTTCTGGTCGCTGCGGCGGGGTTGCACACGCTGTCGAGCCTGGGCGTGGTGGGTTTGGCGTGCAAGACCGTCGCGACCGTGGGTGAGGCCCTCGCGTGTCATCAGCGCTTTGGCCACCTGACCAACCGCACCGCGAGCTACTCGGCGACCGTCGTCGGCGGGCACCTGGAATTCACCGAGCGCCGCACCGGCCCGCCGCGGCTGGGAAATCTGTTGGTCTCCGACTACGCGATGCTCATCGCTGCGCACGTGATCCGCCAGAGCGGGCGAGATCGTCCCCACGTGTTGGCGATGTTGAGCCGGCGCAAGCACATCGCCGACGACGAACGCCGCTGCTACGAAGCGTTCGTCGGCAGCGAACTGCGCACCGGCGCTGCCCATGCGGCGCTGTGGTTCGAGCCGGGGTTGCTCGGGTGTCCGGTGTCATCGGCCGATCCAGAGCTCGCGCTGTATTTCACGGCGATGCTCGCCAAGGCGGCGGGCTTTGGCGCAAGCGAGGCCACGCTGATGCGACAGGTCCGCATCGCGATCCGCGACGCGCTCGTCCACGGAACGGCCGATGCAGCCAAGATCGCCAAGTCGCTCGGCTTGGGTCAGCGCACGCTGCAGCGGCGCCTCGGTGAGCTCGGCACCGGCTTCACAGAGGTTCTGGACTCGACGCGAAGGACCCTCGCCGAAGGCTATCTGCGCGATCCGAAGCTCGGCCTCGCAGAGATCGCATACCTGCTGGGATACGACGAACAGACCTCGTTCTTCCGCGCGTTTCGTCGGTGGCACGAGGTGACCCCAGGCGAGTTTCGTCGGCTCCACGGCGGGGCCGATGCCGACGGGTGACGGCGCGCCGACCTGCGCGCCGACGTGCGCGCCGACCTGCGCGCCGACCTGCGCGCCGACGTGCGCGCCGACCTGCGCGCCGACGTGCGCGCCGACCTGCGCGCCGACGCCGAGTGATCGCGCTCGAGGTGCGGCGGCACCGCCCGCGGTGGCGCCGCACACCGCCGCGGCCCGCGTCCGTGCTAGCCTGCTCGCCGCGTGGGTTCTTCACTTCGCCTCTCCGACCGCTCGACGCTGTTGCTCCCGGTCGCGCACGACCAGCTCGAGTTTCCCGCCACGATGGACCTCGGCGGCGTCACGCTGGTCCGCAAGACTGAACACCACATCACGGTGTTCGGCTTCGACATCGGCAAGGTCCTCGGTGCCGCGATCGCCAAGGCCCCGGCTTTGCGCGTGGCGATCGATGAGCTTGCGGCGGCGATGGACGCTTCGTGGACCGTGACCTCGCCGCCGGTGATGTGGCGATTGCATCGCGACAAGCCCAAGGATCTCCAGACCGTGATTCTCATGGTCGATGCGCCGGGGATCGCAGCGTTCTTCGCCGCGTGCGCCCAGCGCCTGCCCGAGCTCGCGCCTGGCATCGCGATGCCCGAGTGGGATCCGCCTCCGGCCCACGTCACGCTGTACACCAGCGATCCCAACGGCAAGGACGGCATCGGGGTGCGGCGCGCGAGCGATCTCGAGCAAGCCGAGCGTCGCACAGCCGCAGCCGAGACCACCGGGCTACGCGCCGCGCGGCTACCCGTTGGAGCAGCCCTGTCGTGAGCGTGCGACCCACCCTCCGATGGGCCGCACTCGTGGTCGGCTGTGGCGCGTGCGCTGAACTCCGCGAAGACGACGCGAAGACGACGGCTGTCACCCTCGCCGACAGCGAGAGTTCGCCCGACGAGACCGCCGCCGGCGAGACCCAGCAGGAAAAGTTCGACGCCAACGGTCCGGGTGGTCTGCTGCCGCCACCCGAATGCGCGTCCGTGACACCCGGAACGGGTGGATCGCTGGGCGATCTCGACTTCAGCTACATCTGGATCTCCAACTCGGGCGAGGGCACCGTGTCGAAGATCGACACCGACACCGGCGTCGAGGTCGCCCGCTATTTCACCAGCGCGCTCGAGGGCAGCGGAGATCCCTCCCGCACTGCCGTCAATCCCGCCGGCGATGTGGCGGTCAGCAGTCGCGGCGGTGCGGTCACGAAGATCGCTGCGTTTGTCGATCGCTGTGAAGACTTCGACGACGACGGCAAGATCGATACGTCGTCGGGCCCCGACGACATCCTACCGTGGGGCACCGACGAGTGCGTCCGGTGGAGCGTCGAGCTGCCCGGTGGTGGTGGCGAACCGAAAAACCACCAGGGTCCGCGACCCACGGGCTGGGACGCCGGCACCGCGAGCGAGCCGTGCAGTCGGCTGTGGGTGGGCTGGTACGAGCAAGCCCAAAATCGCGGCAGGTTCCGACGGCTCGATGGTGCCAACGGCGACACCCTCGACGAGATCACCGTGGACGACTGGGATGTGGTGCAGACCGGCAAGAACTGGGGCCCCTACGGTGGCGCCGTCGACGAATCCGGCAACCTGTGGGCGGTTGGTTGGGGCGGGCCGCTGCTGCGGATCGATGCCACGACGGGCGAGGTCGATCGCTGGGAAGCGCCCGTGGGCACGCATCCCTACGGCATCGCGCTGGATGCCAATGGTCACCCATGGACCTCGGGGATGTCGGGTGACGTGCTGCACTTCGATCCCGACACCCAGACCTTCGCGTCGCTGATGCTCGACACCGGTGCGGGCCCACGGATCTTGCGAGGTCTGGCGATCGATCGCGAAGGCGTGGCGTGGATCGCCGCGAACAGTCCCTGCGGTCTGGTCACCGTCGATACCGCGACGCATACGCTGCTCTCGGATGCCGTCGAGCTGCCCGACTGCAGCATGCCGGTGGGCGTTGGGATCGACGTGCAAGGGCGAGTGTGGGTGCCCGACTCGGTCGAGAACGTGGCGTATCGCCGAGATCCGGCGACCGGCACGGTGATCCGCACCGAGGGCTTGGTCGCGCCGTACACCTACTCCGACATGACGGGTGCGGGACTCGAGCTGGTGCTGAATCCGCAGGGCTAGGAGCCTGACCCTGTAAGGGTCTGGCTCCTCCGTGCCCGCGCCCGCGCCCGCGCCCGTGGTCGGTCACGTTCGGCGACTGGCGCGGTAGCACGGTGGTGATGTCGGCGCATTCCAGGCATGCTCGGAGCGTGAAACGGGGAATCGTCGCATGGTCGACCGCCGTGGCCCTGCTGTGTACGCCGTCGGTGCAGGCCGCCGGGCCGGCCGGGGCTGCCGTCGATCCACTCGCCGCCGCCAAGAGCGAGCACGCCCACGGCCAGGCGCTATTCGACACCGCCGACTATGCCGGCGCGATCACGGCCTGGACCAAGGCCCTCGAGGCGCTCCCGCCCAAAGAACCCAAGAGCGCCACGTACCGCCCGCTGATTCTCTACAACGTTGCGGCGGCGCGCGAAAAACTGTTCGAGCTTCGCGGTGATGTGACCGAGTTGCGGCAAGCCAAGATCCTGCTGGAGCGGTTCGATGCCTCGATCGACGAGATCTATGGCCACGACCCGGTCACCGCCGAGGCCGAGCGCTCACGCGTCCGTGAGAAGATCGCTGCCCTCGACGCGCGGATCGCCGCCACGCTCACGCCCGACGAGCCGGCCGTCGTCGAGCCGGTGGCCGAGCCGCAGGGCGAGCCAACCCTCGAGCCGATCCCGACCAAGCCTGTGCCTCGCTCCGATCGCGGTCCGGCACCGCCCAGTCGCGGCCTGATGATCGGCGGCGGCGTGATGGTCGGGCTCGGTGCGGGCGCGCTCGCGGGGCTGGTCGCGACGCTGGTCATCGGCAAGCAGGCCAACGACATCAGCGGACTCGAAGACAACGACATGCAGGGGCGCGAAGATCAGTTCGCGCGCGGCGGGCGGGCGAATGCAGCCGCGATCGCCATGGGCATCGTCGCGCCGCTGCTGTTGGGTGCGGGCGTGGCGTTGCTCGTGGTCGGCAGCAAGCGTCGCAGTGCTCGCGTGAGCGCAGCGCCGAGCCTTGGCCGCCACGGCGTCGCTTGGGTGCTGATCGGCCGTTTTTGATCGCGCGACTGCTCACGGCTCGAACGGATCGAACGTCCCGTCGGGTCGGAGCTTCGGCGTTGGTGGCGTCGTTGCGGGAACCGGCGTCGGATCACTGGACCTGCCGTTTTTAGGCGCCTTGGGCCGGCGCGGCTGGACCGCGGCTGGCTCGCGCGGTGGGATCGCGGCTGGTTCGAGCTCGGAGGCGTCTGGCGGTTGCGGCGACAGGTTCGCAGGGACGACCGGTGCGACCACGGGCGGCACGGAGATCGGCTGCACCTGCTGGGGCGCCGCCGGCGTCTGCTCCGACGGCCCAGCGAGCACCGGAGCCTCCGGCAGTTCGGACACCGGCTCGTGGATTCTTTCGGGTAGCGGCTTCACGTCACCACGCGTCGTCATCCAGATCGCGCCCGCGAGTCCCGCCGCCGCGAGCAGTCCGCCGCCGACCCATGCCAGGCCCGAGCGCGAAGGCGCGAGCCGCTGCGCGGGCACGTCGGAGAACATGGTCGGCTGCGACAGCGGCGTCATGCTCACAGGCGCGACCGTGAACCCCCGGGTGCCGACCCCGAGCAACTCCGCACGCAACGCATGGACGTCCGGGTAACGCTCGTCGCGAACCTTGAGCAAGCAGCGCGCGACGATCGCTTCGAGCTCCGCCGGCAGCTCGGGCACCTGGGTGCGCAGCAACGGTGCAACCTCGAACAGCTGGGCGTAGAGCAGCTCCACCACGCTGTCGGGCGACCACGGACGTCGCCCCGCGAGCATCTCGAACAGCACGATACCGAGCGCGTAGATGTCGGCGCGGGCATCGATGCGGTCGCCACGAACCTGCTCCGGGGCCATGTACGCGGGCGTCCCGAACACCTGGCCCGAGCGCGTCGGCACCCGCACGCGGTCCACCACATCGTTGGCCTTGGCCAGCCCGAAATCGATGATCTTCGCGCTGGGTCGGCCATGGCTGTCGTGAATCACCAGCACATTGGACGACTTGAGGTCGCGATGGATGATCCCGAGCTCATGCGCGCGCCCGAGGCCGTCGCAGAGCTGCACCGCGAGCTCGACCGCCTGTGGCCAGCGCACTCGCCCTTGCTCGGCGATCCACGCCGACAACGGCTGGCCGCGCACGCGCTCCATCACCACGTACGGGCGGTCGGCCGTCAGGAAACCAAAGTCGAGGACCGACACCACGTTCGGATGATCGATCTGGGCGAGCAACTCGGCCTCGCGCCGCAGTCGCTCGCCCGCCTCGGGATCGCCCACAGCGGGGTGGAGGATCTTGACGGCAACCTTGCGTGGAAGCGCGAGGTCTTCAGCCTCCCAGACCACGCCCATCCCGCCGGCACCGATCTTCGCGCCGAGCTTGTAGCGACCGCCGAGGACCTCTTGCGTTCGTGAGCCATGAAGCGTCGCCACGAGCTGCGAATCGGGCAGCAAGGTGTCGGCCGCCGACGCCGGCAGCGTTGGGCTGCGCCCTGAGTCCTCGGAGGCCATGGAGCTTCTCGCGAGTGTACTGCATCGGAACAACCCTGAACGCGAGCGCGCCGCCGCCGAGGTCGCGAGCGGCGGGTTGGCGCAGGGTAGCCGAAGGGATAGCCAGCCCTACGTGCCCGCGATGCGGCACGACGCGCTCGGCGAGGCGCAGCACCGCGCCCTCGCCCAACCCTGCGGATAGACGCCGCTACCCGCCACGATCCCCCTGCCTTGGCAGGGCGCAGCGCCCTGATTGCGTCACCTCCCGTCCGCGTCTACAGTTTCGTAGAGGGGCTTGCGACGATGGCCGACACGCAGATTTCCGCCTACATCTCCGAGGCGACCAAGCAGCAGGTCGAGCGCTACGCCGAGGCACACGGGGTGAAGAAGGGGCATCTCCTCGAGGAGGCCCTCCTCCATCACTTGCAGGCGCTGCGCGAGTTGCCCGCGGACATCGTGATTCCTCCGCGGCTCACGGTGACTGGCAGATCGTTCGAGGTGGTTGCCCGGGTCGTGAAAAAGCCGCGCAAGCCAACCAAGGCCCTCCGCGACCTGATGGCCGGAAAGGCGGTCGACGGCGGGCCCGAGAGCACGTGACGCTCACGATCCGCAAGCTCGGCCCGGATGACGACCGGTCCGCGTTTCGCTCGGGGAACCCGGACCTCGATCGCTTCTTTGCCCGGTACGCCGCGCAAAACCAGTTCCGTCACCACATCGGTACGACCTACGTCGCGATCGATGATGCGGGGGCGATCGTCGGCTTCGCGACGGTAGCCGCGGCCGAGATCGAGGCGGAGAAGATGCCGGCAACGAGGCGCAAGCGCCTGCCCAAGTACCCGCTGCCGGCGCTGCGCCTGGCCAGGTTGGCGGTCGACGAGCGCGCGAAGGGACAGGGCGTCGGCAGCGTGCTGCTCCGCGCAGTGCTGGTCCTTGCTCGACAGCTCGCCGACGACATCGGCTGCGTGGGAGTCGTGGTGGACGCGAAGCCCGAAGCCGTCGCGTTCTACGAGAAGCTCGGCTTCCTTCGGCTCGAGGTTGTCGCCGGAGAACTCGGTGATCGCCCGCAGCCGCTGCCGATGTTCCTCGAGCTGGGACAACTTGGACGCGCGAAATAGCCGCCGCTTGGCGCCACCCCCACCACTCCTACTCCACCTCATGCGCGCGCCGAGCCCGAGCCCGAGCTGCGCGAGCATCCTTGGGCCCCCACTGCTTGCTCAGATCGTCGACGATGCCGTCATAAAGCCGAGCGCCGTACTCATGCTGCCCCAGCGCCCACGCCAGATCGGCGCGCGCCAGCAAGGACTCCACCAACCGCGGATCCTCCAGCTCGAAGGCGCTGGTCAGCCAGACGTGGGCGTCATCGTAGAGCTCGAGGGCCGCGGCGGTATGGCCTTGGTCGACCTCGAGCGCGGCGAGTTCCCACTTCACCAGCGACGTGCGCGGCCCCGCGCCGAGCTCGGCGTTGGCGAGCTCCAGCGCGGCCTCGAGCGTCGCGCGGGCCCCAGCGAAGCGCTTGGCCTGGCGTTGCGCGCGGCCGATCGCACACAGTGGATCGATGCGCCGCGGGTCGTCCTTCTCGAAGTGGAGCTCGAGCTCGGCGCGGGCCTCGTCGAGCCGCACGAGGCCGGCCTTCAGATCGTCGGTCGCAATCAGCAGTCGGCCTTGCCACAACAACGGCAGGACCTTGGGCGCGTCGACGTAGAGGTAGACTTTGGCCTGTTCGTAGGTTGCCAGGGCCTCGGCGGTGGACCCCTGCGCGGCCATCACGTCGCCGAGCACGCCGAGGTAGGCGCCACGATCGAAATCGTGGCGCAGTGATTGCGAGATGCTCGGCAGTTTCACCACCTTGTCCGCAGCTTCGCGGGCCTCGGCGAGCGCACCGCGTGCCAAGGCAATGCGCGCCCGACCGGCAAGCGCCGCCGCGTAGCGCAGGTCGGTGCCTCCGATCGACGCTGCGAGCAGATCGATCGCACGATCAACAGTCGCGTCGGCGCGGTCGAACTGGCCAAACGCGAGCTGGGTCTGCGCGGTCGCGAGCAGCACGCGCGCGACCTCGGGGTGCCCGGGACCCAGCGCTTCGACGAGCTTCGGCAGCGCGGCCTCGAAGCTGGCGAGCGCACCGCGGTACTCGGCGCGCCCATCCAGCGACACGCCGGTGGCGGTCAGCAGCGCGCCCGCCAGCCACGGGTCGCCGAGTCGAGACTCGAGCGTCGCGACCAGACGTTGCCAGCGATCCGCGTCGGCGAGCCGTAGCTGCACGCCGCCATACTGCTCGACCAGCAGCAGGCCCGCGCGCGCGAGCACGCGATCATGCACGCCGCCTTGGGCGGTCATCGCCGCGGCCTCCAGCGCAACGGTGGCGGCTTGGGTCTCGTACTTCTCGGCTTGCGCGAGTCCCAGGGCGAGCTGGGCCTCGGCGAGCAGCGGCGCGTGCCCCAGCGTCTTTGCGCGCTCGACCACGCCCTCGAGGGCGTCCGGCGCATGACTGAGCTGGTCGAGGCCTGTGAGCGCCTCGGCCATGGCCAGGTCGCCTCTCAAGATCGTCGCCTCACCCACGCGCGCGGGTGTCGGCCCGGCGGGCGCGACCGCGAGCCACTCGGGACGTTCGCACACGCTCAGATCGGGGAGTCGATAGGCCGCCGACGCCACCGAGTCGTCGACCGAGAACGTCGCGAGGTCGAGGACTTGCTGAACCAGCGCGTCGAACCGCGGCAACGCCTCGGCGAGACACCGGCGCTGGGCGTCGACGTGGACGAACGTCGGCTCGACCGCACACGCCCGCGCAGCCAAGCCGGTCCATCGCTGGGCCCAGCGATCCAGCACCAGCAGCGAGCGCTCCGCAATCGCGTCGCCATCGTCCATGGTGCGCAGGTGAGTGTCGAGCTTGGTCCTGCGCTGCGGGTTCCAGCGACCTTCGGCGTCGGTCGAGCGCGACACGCAGGCGGCGAGTTGCGGATCGCTCCGCGGCGCGACGATCTCCGGCGCCACTGCTGGCTCGGTGGCGATCGACTCGGCTTGGGGTGCCGTCGGCAGCTCCAGCAAAGCCGGCGATGGCGAGGTCACCGCGGTGGTCCAGGCGAGCACAGCCACGGTCGCCGCGACACTCGCGGCCATCGCCGCGGCGACGCCGACGATCCGCAGCGCCCGCTTGCGGTCGCGCTCGAGCGCCGCGAGCAGCACCTGCATCGAGGGGTGACGCGCGTCGGGGTCGGGTTGCAGCCCGCGGACGATCGCGGCGCGCAGCCACGTCGGGGCCGCACGCGGTGGCGGCACCATGTTGCCCCGCAGCACCTGCTCGGCCAGCGCGTAGAGCCCGTCGCCCGCAAAGGGGCGCACACCAAAGCAGGCCTCGTACAGCGCGACGCAGAACGAGAACTGATCGCTGCGCGCGTCGGCTGGCTCGCCGCGCCACTGTTCGGGAGCCATGTACGCCGGTGTCCCGACCACGGCGCCGTGGACCGTGCTGTGCTCGTGCCCCTCGAGCGTCGCGCCCAAGCCCGCCGCCCGAGCCGCCACCACGCTCGAGGCCTGCGCCTCGTCGGGCCACGTCAGCGTCGGACGAGCCAATCCGAAGTCGGTCACGCGGACCCGACCGTCGGCACCGACCAGCACGTTGTCGGGCTTGAAGTCGCGATGCACCAGACCCACCGCGTGGGCGGCCTCGAGGCCGCGGCCGGCCTGCACGAAGGTCGCCAGCAGCTCGCGACGGCTTCGCACCTGCGCCTGCAACCACCGCGTCAGCGTGGTGCCCTCGACCAGCTCCATCGCCACGAACACCTGCGCACCGAAGCGCCCGACATCGTGCACGGCGACCACATTGGGGTGGGCGAGCTGGGCCATGGCTCGGGCCTCGCGCAGCATCCGTCGCCGCGTGGTCTCGATGTCACCGCCGGTGCCGGGGTGCAGCAGCTTGATCGCGACCCGACGGGCGAGCTCGGGATCCACCGCCTCGTAGACCATGCCCATGCCGCCGGCGCCGAGCAGTCGACCCAGCCGGTAGCGTCCGATCAACAGCCCCGTCGCCGCGGGTGAGTCGACGCGATCGAGCGCGCCGTCGATCGTGTCGGGCCCGGCATGCGCGAGGGCGTCGGGCTCGACCGACGCCGAGCCGAAGAGCTCGGTGAGCTGGGCGACGACGCTCGCGCACGCGCTGCAGCGATCGAGGTGGACGTCGAGCGCGTCGCGCGAGGCCGGATCGAGCGTGCCCTGCCCGAACGCCTCGAGCACCGACGGATCGGGGCACGCGGTCACCACGGGGAAAGCTACCGCTCATCGACCACCAGCGCGAGGCCATCGGGCTGAGCGACGGCCACGCCGAGGGCGGCTTGCCTTGCGCGCGGCTGCCATGTAGTACCCACGGCATCGCATGCGCGCACGGTTTCGAGGGCGGGTGGCATTCGTGGTGCTGGGTGTGCGGGCGAAGGATGTGCCCGGCGTCGCCGAAGAGGGGGCCGTCCGCGCGTGGATCCAGGCGATCCGTGCCGACCTCGAACAGGCGAGCTATGGCACCGTCGTGCCCGAGCTCGAATGGCGGGGCTGGCTCGAGAGCCCGCTGCTGCGCGAAGAGCTCGGCTGCCTCGAGCTCGCGGCCCTCGCCGCGCACGCGCGGACGCTGACCGCCGAGCCGGTCGCCGGCGGTGTGATCGCCGTGGTCAACTGCACGATCGGCCGCACCGGCACGACGGGTCGCGATGTCATCGCCCAGTGGATCACCGGCGGTGGACAAGGCGGCCTGCGTCGGTGCCGATACTGCGGCGCGCTTCACCTCGCACCCAACGCCTCGCTCTCGCACTGCTGGGGCAGCCCCGAGGGTGGCCACGCGTTCGATAGCCGCGAGACCTACGAGCTGCCGCGCGCCGCCGACGGCGACGCCCACTACCGGAACTGTTCGTCATGCCATGCGATCTGGGCGTTCGACGGCAACTCGCGTGGCCATTGCCCGAAGAATCCCAGCGGCCACACCGGCGGCGATCGCTACAGCATCGCGCGCACGGACTCGGGCGCAGGCGGCTGGGCCGAGTGCACCGCGTGTCAGCGCGTGATCGCCGTCGAACTCGCCGACCGCGGCTGCATCGACAGCCAACCCTGTGCACCGGTGGCGCATACCCTGGCGACCGATCATCCTTTGACGATCGCGCAGGAGTCCTTCCCGAGCCTGAGCTGGGGCACGCGCGCGCTCGCGGAGGCGCTGGGCGTGCACGGTGATCTCGATGCCACCGGCCGGGGCACTCGTGCGGCACCACATCCGCGCTTCACCGAGCGCGGTCCGGCGCCGTCGGCCGCGGCGGCGTGGTTGGCGGGATGGCTGCACCCCGATCGCGTCATCACGCGGATGTGGAAACCCGGTGACCGCTACGAAGTCGAGCTCGGCTTTGCCGACGCCGCCGCCCCGGCACGCGTGCTGCTGCAGATCGCCGCGCCCGCGGCCGTCTATGGCATCGAGCTGCGGCCCAATCACGGCAACGACGCGCACCTGCACGTCGACGAGTCGTTGCAACTGCGCCGATTCCTCGGCCGTGGCGCGCTGGGTGTCCCGGGTTGGCGCGCGTGCCAGGCCTGCGGCGCCGCGGTCGACAGCAGCTCGCGGAGCTGCGCCGCCGGCGGTCTGCACGAGTACGACCCCACCGAGTTCGCGGTGCCATTCGACCGCGGCTATGTGCGTGCGACCGCCGGGTGGCGACGATGCGTGGGTTGCAACGGCCTGTGGCACGAGGCTTCGGGGGACGGCAGCACGTGTGCGGCCGGCGGTCCCCATCGCAGCGATGCGACCACGGCGTATGCCCTACGTCCCAGCGAGACGACCACCGGCTTTCGGGCGTGCAGCAAGTGCCGTGCGCTGGTCGATCCGCAGCTCGCAGGCACGATGTGCGGAGCGGGTGGCACTCACGAGGTCCGGCGAAGTCCGTATTTTTCGCTCGATGTCATGCGCCGGGGCGCGACGGCGCAACATGGCTGGTCGACCTGCCGCAAGTGCGGGATCGTGGGGTTCACCGCGTCGCAGTCGTGCGCCAAGTCGGGCGGCGCGCACGTGCTCGAGGCCAGCGATCATGTGCCCGAACGCTGGGGCGTGGTCCCGGGGATCACGTCGGCGTGGCGCTGCACCCAGTGCGCGTGCATGTTCGGCCGCGCCGGCGTCTGCACCCGCGGCGGGCGCCATCGCAGCGCCGGGATGTTCCCCGACTTTGCCCTTCGTGACGCTGCGGCGGTCGATCGCGCCCTCACGCCAACAGCCACCGAGCCGCAGTTCCCCGAGGGCGTGCCGGCACTGCTGGCATTGCGCCGCAGCTGGCAGATCTGTCGCGACTGCGGGGTGGTGTTTTCGCTGGCCACAGCCGCCGCATGCCCGTCGACCAAGAAAAAGCATGTCGCGGGCAGCCCCACCCTGCGGATGAGCAGCGACACCCTCGAGGGCCGCCGCGTGCTCGTGGGCCTCGGCGACGCGCTCGCAGCCGATCGCGATGGCTTCGTGGTGCGAGTCGTTCGCCGCGACGAGCACGGCGTCATGCTGGTGGTGGAACCCGCCGGGGCCGCCGCAAAACCGGCGCGAAGAGCCAAGACCAACTTCATCCGACGGCGACGCTGACCTCATCGCGCGGCTTCGAGCCACGCGATCATCTCGTCCCGTTCGCGTCGGGCGACCCCTTCGCTGTCGGCAAGGGCTGCGATCGCGATGCGGATCTGCTCGCGCCCCCGTTCGGCGAGCGTCGGTGCGGCGAGCCACGCTCGACCGAGCGCGAAGCGAGCCGAGGCCTGAACGCGAGGATAGGCGCGAGGGGTCGGCGCGAAGATCGTGAGCGCGCGCTGGAGGGCAGCGACTCCCCGAGCCACCTCACCGCGCTGCAACAGCGCACGCCCGAGCCCCACCAGCACGAACCCGATCGCCCGCGCATCAGGCCCATAGGTCTGCTCGAGGCGCAGCAACGCCTCCTCGAAGGCGACCAACGCCTCGTCATGGCGCCCCATGGCCGACAACACTACCGCACGCAGGTCGATACGACCGAGCAGATCCGGATGGTGCTGATCCTCGGGCAGTTGCGGCTCGTCGATCCACTCGGCCTGCGCGAGTGCCTCGTCGTGTCGGCCCAGATCGAGCAGAGCCAGCGCCATGCCGTTGCGCATCCACCCCTGTTGCAGGCCAGTCTGCAGGTCGCGCTGCATGTTGCTGATCGTGGCCGGTGCGTGGACCGGATCGGGGCGTTGGGTCTGGTACTCCAGCGCCTCGGCATACGTGGCCAGCGCCTGCGAGGCATCACCGCGCTCCCACGCGACGTCCGCGAGGTGACCCAGGGTGTGGCTCACCCAGACCGAATCGGCGCCGAAGACCTCGCGGCGGATGGCCAGAGCGTCGCCGAAGTACCGGTTTGCGGTGGCGAAGTCACCGACCACGAAGTAGGTCTCGGCAAGGTTGCCCGAGGCATTGGCCACCATGATGTGATGGGGTCTGAGGTCTTCGGTGACGATCGCGAGCGCGCGGGCGTAGTGCGGGCGCGCGGCCTCGTAGTCACCGCGGCGAAACTCGGTCTCACCGATGAGGTTGTGGGCCTGCGCGAGCCAGCGTCGGCTCGCAGGGCCGCTGCGCTCGAACTGCGCACGAGCACGCTCGAGCAACCCAGCGGCGTCACCATCACGTTCCATCATCATGATCTCGGCCAGGCACAGCTCGATGCGACCCACGAGCTCGGGTGGATCGCCCATCGCTGCGGCCGCGACGCGGGCGCGTTGCTGACTGAGTTTCGCGCGCACGTAGTCGCCCTGCGCAAGATCGGATTCCATCGACGCCACCAGTGCCAGGGCGATCAGGTCGGGGCGGCGAGACGACTCCGCCGCAAGTACGGCCGCGTGCATCGTCGCGGCCGGATCGACCTCATCGACGCTGCCGAGCAAGGGGTTCTGGAGCTCGGCGGTGACCAGCAGCGCCTCGGCCTCGAGCGAGCGCAGGCCGAGATCTCGAGCCCTGCGCGTGGCGTCGCGAGCAGCGGCGAGCCCTTCGACGAGCTTGCCGACGTCGCCGTAGGTCCTCGCGGTGGCGATGGCTGCACGCAGCTCGAGATCTTGCTCGGGATCATGGGCCGGCGCGTCCGCTGCCGGCACGACGTAGAGGCATTCGCCCGGCGCCCGCCCAGCGGAACCACCGATCGCGGTGTGCTCGACCATCTGGGCGTCGGCGCGAGCGAACGCCGTGGCCATCGACTCGAGCTCGAGCAACCGGGTGTGTAGACAGTACTGCTGGGCGATGCGCGTGCCATCGTCGACCGTCGCGGTACACGCCGCGTCGTGGGCCGCTCGCCAGGCCTCGCCAAAGCGATCGAACTCGAACACCAGGCGATCGGCGCGCTCCTCGGCGTGGCTCGACCCGCTGGCCGCGAACGCCTCGCGAATGCGCCTGGCCGCCGACGCATTCCATACCGCGGCGAGCCGATCGGAGCCGTGCTCGCAACCGGCGTTGGCGGCATCGACACGCTGTCGCAGCAAACCCAGGGTTGCCAGGCCGACGGCCGCAATTCCCAGCCAGCGCCGGGTTCGTCCCCGCGTCGGCTGCTCGAGCACCGCGAGCAGCGACGCCATGTCGGCGAAACGGCGCGCGGGATCGGTACTCAAGCCGCGTGTCACCAAACCCCCGAGCCACCGCGGGACGTCGATCATCGGCGGACGCGGACGCGGCCGCTGCCGTCCAGCGGTGACGTTCGCGGCCAGCCCGGCGTGGTCGCGTCCATCGAACGGGCGCTCGCCATACAGCGCCTCGGCGAGTGCCACGCAATACCCGAACTGATCAGAGCGCGCGTCGATCCGGCCCCCGAGGAATTGCTCGGGGGCCATGTACGCGGGCGTGCCGATCCCCGCGGTCGAGGTCGCCGTCTCGGCCACGGTGGTGTCGTCATCGGTACCCGCGACCCGAGCGATTCCGAAGTCCGACACCCGCACGCGGCCGTCGTTGCCGATCAGGACATTTTCGGGCTTGAAATCGCGATGCACGATCCCCGCGGTGTGGGCCGCCTGCAGGCCACGGGCAGCCTGCGTGAACACCTCCACCACCTCGCGCCAGGTCCGACGCGTGCCGAGCCACTGACGCAGGGTCGAACCCTCGACGAGCTCGAGCGCCACGAACACCCGACCTTGGTGGACCCCTGCGTCGAACACCGGCACGACGTTGGGGTGGGACAGCTTCGCCAACGACTTGGCCTCGCGGACCATCGCCGTCCGAGCGTCTTGCGGACTCATCGTGTCGTGGAGCAGCTTGATCGCGACGCGGCGATCGAGCTGTGGAGCAGCCGCCATCCACACCTCGCCGCTCGCACCGCCGCCGAGACGCTCGAGCAACTGGTAGCGACCGACACTTGGCCCAGGCGCATCCCGTCCGAACAGTCGGGCTGCGAGTTGCGCGTGCCAATGCTCGGCCTGGAGGTCCCGACCCTCGGGGACGGCCTGTGCGACGCGGCCACCAAGGGCGTCGTCGATCCCGGCGAGTTTGGGCACGCGAGGTGAAGTTTCCCCCAAAATCGGCGACGTCGGGTCGAGACGCGTTGGGCGCATGGTGACGGCCAGCACAACCGCGTCGCGCCGGGTTTCATTGGGCCCAGGTCCGCGCAATCGATCGCGATGGCCAGGGCCTCTACCGCTGCCGGAGACACCCCATGCCACGAACGACTTCACACCTTGGTCCATGCCTTGCCATCCTGAGCGGATTTTTCACCCAGCTGCCCGCGTGCGTGATCAGTGGCGATGGCGATGATGACAGCGGCGGTGAAAGTTCCGGCGCTGGCGATACCGACGACCCCAGCGCGACGATGACCGATCCAAGCGCGACCGCGAGTGCCTCCGACTCCGCGAGCGCCTCCGACTCCGCAAGCGCCTCCGACTCCGCGAGCGCGAGTGCGAGTGCGAGTGCGACCGCGAGCGACTCCGACTCCGCGAGTGCCTCCGACTCCGCAGACTCCGACTCCGCAGACTCCGGCTCTACCGCGGACGACTCCGGCGTCGACATCGTGCCCGCCGAGGGCCTATGGCAATACGAAGAAACCGGCGGTGGAACCAACGACTGCACGTTCCTGTCCGAGCCGAGCAACGGCTTCGGTCAGTTCCAGATCACGCTCACCGGACCTGCGAGCCTCACCCTCACGCCCGGCGACGAGACCGAGCCCTTCGAGTGCACGTTCGGCGGCGGCGCCTACGAATGTGCCGAGCGCCTGACCGGCATGACGGACGCTGCAGCTGGGCTCGACGCGGTCGGCCGCATCTTGGTGTCACTCGACGGCACCTTCGACAGCGCGACCGCACTGGTGGGCACCCAGAACGGTTCGATCGTGTGCGAGGGGGCCGACTGCGGCGTCGCAGCCCAGGCCCTGGGAGTCGCGTTCCCGTGCGCGTTCACGATCCCATTCATCGGTACCGCGCTGTGAAGCCCGACTAGAATCACTGCGCGCGCCCGGCGATCTCGCGGATCGACCGGGCCCAGTCCTCGAGCCCGGCGAGCGTCGAGTGCAGCTCGGGTTCGCCCGCGCCGAGCTCGGCCAGTGCGGCCTCGAGCAGCTGGCGTGCTCGACGAATCCGCGTGCGGACGGTGCCCTCGGGGATCTCGAGCACGCCGGCGAGCTCCGCGGCGGACAAGTCTTCCCAGTAGTACAGCTCGAGTACGACCTGCAGCTCGACGGGAATCCGACGCAGCGCGTCGAGCAGCAGGCGATGCTCTCGGTGCTGGGCGACCAGCGTCGACGGCGACGGTGCTTGGTCGTGGACCGACTGCACCAGCGGATCGAAGCGCGCTTGATCGCGGCCGCCTCGGCGCAACGCGGCATAGAGCTCGTGCCGCGCCACCGTGAACAGATAGGTACGGAAGCTCGAGTCCCCGCGAAACTGCTCGCGGTTTTCGACCAGCGCCAACAATGTGCGCTGGATTAGATCGTCGACGCCGTCGCCCGCGAGCTTGTTGCGAAAGAACCGGCAAAGCGCGTCGAAGTGGCGCTCGAACAGAGCACTACCCGCCGCGGTATCGCCGGCACGCCAAGATCCGAGCAGCTCGATATCGGTGGGCAACGCCCCCGGAGCGTACCGCACCGGTGGCGGTAAGCCACGGTCGCCTAGGCCGGAATCAGGCAGGCGCCGACGGTCTCGTAGCCTGGCGGTGCCTGGCCCTCTTCGTACCAAGCGACGCACTCCTGGCCCCCGGCCGCGCCTGGGCAGTTCGCGGTCGAATCGGGATCGGTGAAGTCGCAGAACGACGAGCAACAACCGATCGATCCGGCACACTCGGGCACGCCCTCGGGCGCAGCACAGAACAACCCGGGGTCGCAGACGTTGAGAAACTCGCAGCCCTCGCCGTACAGGCCCTGCTCGCCGCCGGCATCGGGGACGCACGAGAACGCGTCGTTGGTCGGATAGCAGGCCTCGCCCTCGGCACAATCCTGCAGCAGAGGATCACAGTTTGGCAGACACAGGATCAGCACACCATCGTTGAGGATGTTGCAGCTGGTCGCGGGATCTTCACAGATGGGGTTCGCTTCAGAGCCCTCACAAAACGCGACGCAGGTGCCGAGGTTGGTCTCCGGGTCGACGTTCCAGCACATCGAACTCTGCTCGCAGTTGTCGATGCCGCTGACACCCGAGCCCTCGACCGTACACGAGTCGCCGATCACCGCGGCGGCGTCGTCTTGCGGTGAACAGCGCGTCGCGTTCCACGAGTTGCCGCCGTCGTTTGCCCACGGCATGCACTTTTCGCCTTCCGGGCAATCCTGGGCCCATACGTCGCACTGGGTGCCGTCGATCCCGCCGTCGGGGTTGAGGATGAAGGTCCCGCCGTCGTCGTCGCCGCCACTGCTGGTCTGGGCGCCGGTCTCGACCCCGGGCTCGCTGGGGTCGACGGGCGGGTCGTCACTGGCATCGTCACTGCCGCTGCCGCCGCTGCTGCTGTCCTGGGCTTGGGTCGGGTCGACCGTCACGCTGGTTCCGGTGAGCGCGTCATCCTTGGGCGCGGCGCAAGCCACGGTCAGCAGCGCCAGCGCGCAATAGGGGGTCATACGGGTCTTCATGGGCAGTTTCTCCTCGTGGGCGGGTGGAACCAGGGACGGTTTTACCTTGGACTCATAAACCTACAAACGCAACAGCTTAAACTAACAAATCTAATCTAACCCACAAAAATGCGCTTATCGCGCGGATTTGCTTCGGAACCGGACGATCGCTGCTACGCTGCGCACCCCCCGAAACCGAGGCCCGATGTCCATGGATGAACGAAGCAACAAGCGCGACCTGGTGCTCGCGCCGAGCGAGTACGCGTACATGCAAGACGTCACCAAAGGCGTCATCAAGACCTATACCGGACCGACGGTGATCAACCCGACGGCGCAAGAGCGGCCGGTCAAGTTCAACCCCGACAACAAACGCTTCGAGCCCTGCTCGCTCGAAGACGCGGTGCAGGTCAGCCCGATCGCACCCGAGGGCTACTACTTGATCCTCAAGAACCCCTCGGTGCGTGGTGATCACCCGAGCTCTGGCACGGTCCACCCCAGCCCCGAGCTCGACGTCGGCAAGAAGATCAACATCACTGGCCCGTGCAACTTCGCGTTGTGGCCCGGTCAGATCGTCAAGCTGGTGTCGGGCCACCACCTTCGCTCCAACCAATATCTTCTGGTTCGCGTCTACAACGAAGAGGAGGCGCGACGCAATTGGGGCAAGGCCGTGATCAAGCCGGCCACCGCTGAGGCTGCGGTCGAGCCCACCACCCAAGAGACCCCGCTCGATCTCTCGGTCGGCAAGCTCTACATCATCAAGGGCACGGATGTGTCGTTCTACATCCCGCCCACTGGCGTGGGCGTGGTCACCGACGAGCAAGGCAAGTACGTCCGCGACGCGCTGACGCTCGAGCGTCTCGAGTACTGCATCCTCGTCGAGCAGAACGGCAAGAAGCGCTACGAGCGGGGCCCCCAGGTCGTGTTCCCCGAGCCCACCGAGTCGTTCATCCTGCGCGAGAACCAACGCAAGTTCCGCGCGCTCGAGCTCAACGAGATTCAAGGCCTGCACGTCAAGGTCATCGCCCCGTACACCGAGGCTGGCCGAAGCTACAAAGAGGGCGACGAGATCTTCATCACCGGCAAGCAGACCTCGATCTACTTCCCTCGCGAAGAGCACTCGTTGGTCCGCTATGACGGCAAGGACAAGCACTTCGCAGTCGCGGTGCCGGCCGGCGAGGCGCGCTACGTCATGAATCGCAAGACCGGCGAGATCCGCATGGCTCGCGGTCCCGCGATGCTGCTGCCCAATCCCACCGACGAGGTCATCGTGCGTCGCGTGCTCTCCGAAAAGGAGTGCGCGGTCTGGTACCCAGGCAACGACGACGCACTCAACTACAACCGGAGCCTGCGCCAGGTGATGGCAGCCGCCCCGACCACTCGTGCGGGCGTGGTGTCCGAGGGAGACTACGAGCGCAGTCAGAAGCGTGGCGCGCGGTCCCAGGGCCAGGGCGCCGTGACGATGGACCAGTCGAGCGTGTCGCGTGACACCGCCGCGATGGTCGGTGACGTGCTCGAGCGCGGCTCGAACTTCACGCAGCCGCGCACGATCGTCTTCAACTCCAAGTACGAGGGCGTGCCGACCCTGAATCTCTGGGTCGGCTACGCGATGCTGGTGATCGACAAGCAGGGCAACCGGCGGGTCGAGCTCGGCCCCAAGGCGGCCTTGCTCGAGTACGACGAGACCCTCGAGATCCTCGAGCTGTCGACCGGCAAGCCCAAGAGCAGCGAGGCGCTGCTGCGCACGGTCTACCTGCGTGTGCTCAACAACAAGGTCTCCGATGTCTGCGAGGTCGAGACCAGCGACCACGTGAGCGTGGAGCTCAAGTATTCGATGCGGGTGAACTTCACCGGCGAGCCGACCAAGTGGTTCGAGGTCGAGAACTACGTCAAGTTCTTGTGCGACCACGTCCGCTCGGTGCTCAAGGGCACGATCAAGAAGGTCACCATCGAGGCGTTCTACGCCGACGCCGTCGACATCATCCGCGACACCTTGCTGGGCAAGGCCAGCGAGGGAGCACCGCGCCCGGGCATGTCGTTCGTCGAGAACGGCATGCAGGTCAGCGACATCGAGGTGCTCGGCGTCGAGATCGGTGATCCGCAGATCGCCGAGATGCTCGGCGCCGCCGAGCTCGAGACCATGCAGAGTCACATCAGCCTGTCGCGGGCCCGCCGCAACCTCGAGGTCGTGCGCGAGCAAGAGTCCTTGCGCCAGCGCGACGCCGAGGCCCGCTCGGAGTCGACCACCAAGCTCGCCGAGCTCGAGACCCGGGACATGACCGCGCGCCTCGTGGTCGTGCTGGCCTCGGTGGCCGGCGAGATCAAGGAGCACGAGGAGCGCAAGCTCGCGGTGGTCGCCCGCAATGCGGCCTCGGATGTCGGGCACCACGCCGAGCTGGCACGCAAGCAAGCGACCGCAGATCTGAACCTCCGAGTCGAGGCCCAGGCGCAGTCGCTGAAGCTCGAGGCGCTACGCGCCGAGGTCGAGGCTGCCGTCGCGCGGTTCGGCGCAGCCCAGCCGGGCTTCTCCGAGGCGCTGCTGGCGTTGTCGAGCCAGGAGGCGCTGATCAAGATCGCGGATGCGATGAGCGTGCAGAGCTTCGTCGGCGGGAAGACGCTGACGGATGTGATCGACCGGGTGTTTGCCGGGACGCCGCTGGAGTCGCTCGCGAGGCGGTTGGCGGCGCGGGCGGGGGCGGGGAGCGAGGAGATCGCGACGCGCTGACGGGCGGGGATCGGGATACGCCGCTCGCTATTGGGCACCCAACACCGGGGCGCGTATGGTCTACAGCGGGGCGATGAGTCGGTCGATCCGCATCGCACCGCTCGTCGCCGGCATCTCCTCGAGCTCGCGAGCAGCACGGGCACTTACACGCCGCGGGATCGCCGACCGGCGCCGACCAGCACGGCGTGTAGCCGTGCGGCAGCGCATCGCATGATCCGAAGCCGCGCTAGTCTCCGCTCACGCGAGCGGAGAAGTCCGGATGCCCGAGCACGTGACCGAGCGCCAATCCGACCTCGCACTCGTGCTCGCACGTGTCGACGTCGACGGCAGCCGGCCTGAGACCGCGGCCAGCAACACTCGCCGCACTACCGCACGATCGTCACGCAAGGATCGCCCTCCGGCAGCCTCGGCGTGCCGTCGGGATTCAGTAGACCGCGCTCGACGCCGAACCGCAGTCGTTCCTCGGGTGTCATCGCCCGGAAGAGCGCCATCATGCGTCGGAACGCGTCCTGCGCCTCGCGCACGGCGGGGTCTACGATCACGCGCTCGGACCTCTCAGCCATCAACTTCGTGATGCCCCTCGCTCGCCTCCGGTGCAACCGGCGGCGCCCACTCCATGAATTCACGAGGACGGAAGAGCCCAACGATCGCGGTCGATGTGGAGGTCGAGCACGACTGCACGACGGACACCATCACGCTGAGCCTGCGCACGAGCGCCGCTGCGTGCGACGGCCAGCCGAGCTGTCCGATCACCGGCTCGGTGCCACTGGGGACCTTCGGCGCGACGTCCTCACCCGACGTTGAAAACGAGTTCTACGCGTGCGGCCCGTGAGCGCCGTGGCGCAGGATCACGCTCGGTGGCGGCGCACCAGATCACCACGAACGTGAGCAGGCGATTGGAACGTCGCAATCACAGCCTCGCCCGGCGCCGCGCGCCGCACGATTCGAGTGAACCCGCCGGATCGGCGCCCCGCTGGCGGGCCGCGGATCAATCAATCGAAGCGGCTGCCCAGGCGCAGGGTCCACCGCTCAATGGTGCCGGTGCTGCCCGCGACGCTGTCGACGACGCGGAGCGTCCAGGTACCGTTGATGGACTCGTCGCCGGAGAAGCCCTGGATCGGGCCGTCGATGGACAGCTCGACCGCGCCATCGGTGGGCCCGTCGAACACGACGACCTCGGTGCCAGCCGGGTTGGTCAGCGTGGCCACGAGCTGGCTGGGCTGGTCGTGGGAGACCCACAGTCGCAGCTCGACGTCGGTGTCGACCGTGGCGAGGCCATGGACGTCGACGGTGCGCACGCCGCCCTCGGGGTCGCCGTCGGGGACCGGCGTGCCGGACTCGAGCTCACCGAAGTTGCCGCGCATCCATGCCGCCTCGCAAAGGCCCTCGTCTCCGCGGCTGAGCCCCGAGCACGCCAGGCCCTGGGCCAGGTCGCACGGCTGGGTCGCGCTGCACGCGTCGCGCTCGTCGCTGTACGCGGTGAGATCAGTGCAACGACCCAGCCCCGATGCGGGCGAGGTGCCCACGCAGGTGCCGACCGAGCAGTCGTCGTCGCTGCTGCAATCGTTGCCGGAGAGGCCACCGGGAGCGCTGCACTCTTGGAGATCGCCGTCGCCGATGACAGCGACCCGCTCGGTCGTGCCATAGACGAAGTAGGCGCCGACCGAGGTATCACCGGCGCCGAACTCGTAGACGACGTAGGCGCGGTTGCTGGTGCGATCCCACAGCTCGAGTTGGTTGTACTCGCCCTGGTCCGCGACCTCGAAGGCCTGTTCGATGGTCTCGACGTCGTCGGCTGCGGAGCTGCGGGCCGCCGCCATGACCTGCTGGATCTCGAGCGGCGTGAGCCCCGCGGGCGAGGTGAGCACGCGGCGACGCGTGGTCGCGATGCTCGAGGAGTTTGCGAGATCGCGGAACACCTGGCCGAAGGCGCACGCGGCCGGCTCGGGGGCCAGCGGCGCGCACTCGCCCGATTCGCAGCTGGCGGACAACCGGTAGCGACCACGGCGCCGGGCGTCATGGGTGCCGACGACCACGAGGTACTCGCCGCCGTCGAGCTCGAGGCCGGTGATTTTCGACTGCCTCGACCAACCCGAGTCGTCGTCGAACGCGATCGCCTCGGTGCCGCACATCCCGTCCACGCACGGCCCATAGACGAATAGTGTGGAGTCGAGCTTGGCGGCCGTGCCCGCGCGGGTGAGTTCCACACGGACGCGAGCACCGTCGCGGACCGCGAGGCGGTAGCCGTCGAACTGAAGGTCCTCGACGAATTCACCATTGCTCGGCGTGTCCAGCGAGAGCACTCCGCGATCGACCACGTGGTCGGCGGCGTCGGCCTTGCCCGCGCCGAGCTCGGGGACGACCGCACCGTCGGTGTCATCTGTGACACACGCGGAGAGCACGGCGAGGGTGGCGAGGGCGAGGATCTTGGTGGTCGACATCACGGCCGCCCGTTGTGCAAAGGCCAGGACACGATCGACCGCGACAGCGATTCTCCGTGTTTGGCCTCCGCATGCGCTCGGCCGGCCCGCCCGCTGGCCACTGCGATGGCCACCCAGTGGGCCAACGCTGGCCACTGCGTGGGCCGCACCCCGCCAGCGGCGCCGTCACGGTGGGGTGTCGAGGCGCGACTAGAGCGGTCGGGATCCGATGTGTGCTCGGGCTCGCCGCGCGGTCCGGCACCGAGTTGGCCGTTCTCCGCGTTGCCTCAGCAGCGCGGCGTCACCTCGCGTGCGCGCCGGTGACTTCGTCTTGGTTCTCGGCGCTCGGGGCGGACGGACAGGCGCGTTGAGGAAGTCCGATGATGTGATATCATTGATATCACATGGCGCAGCTCATCGTCAGGAACCTCGCTCCGCGTTTGGTGGCGCAGCTCAAGCGGCGTGCGGCCGCGAACGGGCGCTCCGCCGAAGAGGAGCATCGTAGGATCCTAGAGCTCGTCCTCGCACCGCCCCCGCGGGTCTCGCTGAAGGATCTGCTGCTCGCGATCCCGACCGGCGAGGACGAGGGTGACTTTGACCGCCCGCTGGATTGGGGGCGCAAGGTCTCACTGTGAGCTACTTGCTCGACACGAACGTGATCTCCGAACTCCGAAAAGGCGCACGCGCGGACGCGAACGTTCGAGCATGGTTCCGCGATGTGGACCCGAGCGAACTCTACCTCAGCGTTCTCGTGATCGGTGAGATTCGTCGGGGCATCGAGTCGATCCGTCGCCGTGACCCGGACAGCGCGAGGGCACTGGATGGTTGGTTTGCACGGGTCGTTCACGATCACGCGGACCGCGTTCTGGCGGTGAGTTTCGATGTGGCCGTCGCGTGGGGTAGCTTCGGCGGCCCGGATCGGCTACCGGTGATCGATGCACTGATGGCCGCAACTGCGCTGGTGCACCGGCTGACGTTGGTCACGAGGAACGTCGCCGACGTGGCGCGCACGGGCGTGGATGTGCTCGACCCATTCGCACCTGTGGGGGTGCATCGGCCGCCGCGACGCCCTCGACGGAAGGGATAGGACCGCGGTGGAGGACGCACACGAAGCCGAGACCCGTGTCGCCGTGAGGCGACGATGGGGGTGGCGGGATCTGGTGCCGCGACCAAGTCGCGCCGAGCTCTACTTGATCGCGTTGCTACTCGGAGTTGCTGCCGGCATCCCCATGTACGCAGTTGTGCCGGGACTCTCGGCGGTCTGGTTCGTCCAGAGGCTCGCGAGCTATCGACTGGGGAACGTCAAGGAGCTGGGCACGGCGGCGCGCCGTGCCCACCAACGCGTTGCGGAGGTCAAGGGACGTGCGGGGGATGGCATGGAGTGCGCAGTGGCTCGCCTGGCGAGCTGGTCCACGCGCAAGCGCTTTGGACGCGAGGACGCTCGAACCGCTGCGGTCACGGCGATCGTTGCCTATGTGCTCCGAGAGCTCGCAGGGCTCGAGCGCGCGGCGACGATTCTACGCAAATAATTCGGGCCGGAACACACCGGGGCGCGCAGGGTCTACAGCGGCGCGATGAGTCGATCGATCCGCATCGCGCCGCTCGCCGCCGGCATCTCCTCGAGCTCACGAGCAGCACGGGCACTCGCACGCCGTGGGATCGCCGACCCGCGCCGACCAGCAAGCCGCGCGAACTCTCTGCTCACGCGGGCGGAGAAGTCCGGATGCCCGAGCACGTGACCGAGCGCCAATCCGACTTCGCACTCGTGCTCGCACGTGTCGACGTCGACGGCAGCCGGCCTGAGACCCCGGCCAGCAACACTCGCCGCACTACCGCACGATCGTCACGCAAGGATCGCCCTCCGGCAGCCTCGGCGTGCCGTCGGGATTCAGTAGACCGCGCTCGACGCCGAACCGCAGTCGTTCCT
>CANLQR010000005.1 GCA_947492135.1 Deltaproteobacteria bacterium
TGACCCTGCCGGAGTTCAAAGAGCGCGACTTCGGTGAGGTCGTCGCCGACGCGCAGAAGATGGTGCGCAAGTACCCGAGCCTCAAAGAGTCGGTCAACGCGCTGACCGAGTTCTCGAGCCAACCGCTCAAGACCAAGGCCTACGTGCTCGCCGCCGACATCGCGCTCGCCTCGGGCGACGTGGATGAAAACGAGGACGCCCTGCTCGAGACCATGCAGCGGCTGCTCGGCGTGGACGACCAGAGCGCTCAGACCATCGTCTGGGTCCTTTCGCTCAAGTACGCGAAGTAATCCCCATGGGCGCACGTACCCTGCCCGACCCGACGGTGTTGCAGTCCAGGCGCGACCGAGAGTTGCGCACCATCCTCGAAGCCGAACGCGACGTTCAGTTCGCGCTCAGGAAGATCGAGGACCTGTCGAGCGGGTACGGGTTCGTGGCCCGTCGCTCGTTGCTCACGGGCGCGCTGCGCCTCACGCGGGCCATGGCTCCGGAGGTCGCAGACTCGCTGGCGGTGTGCCGCGAGATTCTCGGTTTCACCGCGCCCGTCGAGGTCTACGTGCGCCCAGAGCCGGCGTTCAACGCCGGCGCCATTCGCAATCCTGGCGGAGGACCGCACATCATCGTGCTGTCCTCGCGCCTGCTCGAGGTCTTCACCCCTGAAGAGTTGCGCTTCGTCATCGGCCACGAGATGGGCCACATGGCGTTCAACCACTTCGGGATCCCCATGCCGGCCACCGCCGCCGTCGAGGACATGGCGGGTCAGATGGTGACCCGCGTCAACGCGCTGCGGCTGTACTTCTGGTGCCGTAGCGCCGAGATCACCGCCGACCGGGTGGGGTTGGTCTGCGCCGGTGATCCTATCGCGGCCGCCAGCGGCTTTTTCAAGCTCGCCAGCGGGCTTTCGTCCCCGCGGATTCGCGCCGACCTCGAAGCGTACGCCACGCAGGTCGAGTCGCTGGCGTCGGCGCCCGAGGCCCGCGCCAAACCCCGCAACGACGACGACACGCTCGACTGTTTCTCTACCCATCCCTATAGCCCGCTGCGCGTGAGGGCTGTGGTCGCCTTCAGCAAGAGCCGCACCTACCGCAGCATCACGGGCCAGGGCGAGGACGGCTTCACCGATGACGAGGTCGAGGCGATCATCGATCGCGACCTCTCGGTCATGGACGCTGGGTACCTCGAGGAGAAAAACGACGAGTCCAGCCTCATGCGCAGGATGCTGTACTGCGCCGGGCTGTCCGTCGCTGCGGCCAATGGCCAGGTCGACGACAGCGAGATGCGGGCCTTGCGGACGCTGCTCGGCTCCGACGAGACGTGGGGTCCCACCAACGTCGAGGCCGCCCGCACCGAGCTCGAGCAGAAGTTCAATGCGGCGCTGCAGGTGCCCTTCGTGCGCCGTGCCCAACTGGTCCAGCACCTCACCATCATCGCGGCCGCGGATGGCACGGTGGACCAGTGGGAGCTCGGTGAGATGGGCCGCATCGCCACGCGTCTCGAGGTCGATCCCTCGGTGATCGAACAGACGCTCAGTGCCGCGGCGCATCCGCTGGACTAAGAGCGTTCTGGTCGACTGGCCGGCTCCGGCCTGGACCTCACCCCGCGGGGTGAGCGTCCAAGCCGGTGCTCCCGGCTAACGCGGCGTCACAGGCACGTCGCGTTGAGTGGCCCGATGCAGGCGTTGATCTGCGAGAAGCTCGACGATCCGAAGAATCCGTCGCCGAAGGTCGCGTCGACCACATCGAACTGCGCCACCTGGAAGCTGTCGCTGTCGCGCAGCACCGTGACGCTGCTACCCATCGTCGTGTAGTCGATCGTCACCGTGTAGCTCTCTCCCTCTTCCCATCCAGCCACCGTGGTGTCAGCGGGAGCGAGCAACAAGGTCGAGTTTGCGCTGTCCGCCGGACAGTACATGTCGGCCCCGGTCAGACTCGCGAAGTCGGGCGCCTCCACGCGCTTGACCACGATCCCCGGCGGAACCGCACAGCCGAAGAAATTCTGCTGAGCCCGCTTCCACGACAGCGAATAGAAGTTCGAGTTGTTCTGGGCGCCCCAGACCAGGCCGATCATGTCGTCATCGTTGCCATCGTTGGTCACCTCGAGCACACCCTCGAGACGAACGTCCTGGAACACCACGCCCTCGCACAGGTGGAGGCCGAAGTCGTTGTTGCCGGTCTCGCAGGCGAGCGTGCCGCCTTGCGAATAGGTGATCGAGGCCGGCACGTTCACCGTCGGGAAGTCGCCCTGGTAGAGCGTGCAGTTGTTCTGCAGGTCGAACGCCTGGGCATCGACCACGGTCAGTGTGTCGAAGGCTTGATTCACGCCGTCATCGACCGTCACGGTGTAGGTGACGAAGCCGGAGGGCGACGCGTTGGGGTTCTGAGCGCTCGCGTCATCGAGACCGGCGATGGGCGTCCAGCTGTACGTGTAGTTGCCGGTGCCGCCCGAGGCGACCGAGTTGAGCAGGATCGGTTGTCCCTCGAAGTCGGAGCACGCCGGCGCAGCGACGACCGTCAACTCGGGCGCGCAGGTGTTGTCGTCGGGGTCACACACGTCGTTCACGCAGTCGAGCCCGCTCAAGCAGCCTTCCCCGGTCTCGCAGGTATTGAGGCACATGCCGCCACAATCGAGGTCGGTCTCGGTGCCGTTTTGCACGCCGTCGTCACACGTCGGCGCATCGCAGGTCTGCAAGATCGGGTCGCACACGTCGGAGATGCAGTCGTCGCCCACCAGACAGCCTTCGCCGTCATCGCAGTCGTCCGGGCACGAGCCGCCGCAATCGACGTCGGTCTCGTCACCGTTTTGCACGCCGTCATCGCACGCGGGCGGGATGCACACGCCGGCATCCTCGTCACAGATGCCCGACGCGCAATCGCCATCGTCGTCGCACGTCTCGCCATCGTCGCAAGGGTCACAGACGAGGCCACCACAGTCGACGTCGGACTCGTCGCCGTTTTGCAGGCCGTCGCGGCAACTGGTGCCCGGGATGCACACCATCCGGTCCGGATCGCAGCTCACCGAGATGCAATCTTCATTGACCAGACAGCCCTCGCCATTGTCGCAGTCGGTCTCGCACGAGCCGCCGCAGTCGATGTCGGTCTCGTCGCCGTTCTGCGCGCCGTCGGTGCAGTTTCCCCCGGGGACGCAGGTCATGGTCGCCGGATCGCAGCTCATCGACACGCAGTCTTCGTTGACGGCACAGCCCTGGCCGTCATCGCAGTCGGCCGGACAGCTGCCACCGCAATCGATGTCGGTCTCGTCGCCGTTTTGCACGCCGTCGCCACAGGTGGGCGTTGGCTCGCAGTTGTTGTCGTCACCGCAGGTACCCGAGATGCAGTCATCCCCATCGCCGCAGCCCTGACCATCGCCGCAGTTGTCGGCGCACGAGCCACCGCAATCGACGTCGGTCTCGTCGCCGTCCTGAACGCCATTTCCGCAGGTCCCATCGCCGTCGGTCGCGGTCGCCGTATCGGTGTCCGTGGCGCTGTCGGTGTCGCTATCGGAGGCGCTCGCCAGCGCCGGGCAGTCGCCCTCCTGGTCCTGGCCGAGTCCGTCGTCGAGACAGGGATCGGCGCAGGCGGAAACGCCAAGAACGCCAACGAGGCCGACACCGAGATTCCAGGATTTGCGGGGCGTGAACATGTTTATGGTCTCCGTTGGGGCGACGCCCGCGAACAGACGAGCGTTCGCTCGACCTGCGAGGCGCCACGGTCTCCACAGAGTCTACAGCAAACCCCGCGCCATCCGCGAAATCCTCGCTTGTGTGGCCCGGCCGATCCGTGTCGAGGGGCGGTCGCGGCGGGGCGAACTGCCTCGGTCGGGCGCCTTGCCCCGCGGCTAGGCCGGCGCCTTTGATCACACGAAATCGCCCACGGGCCCGTCATCATCGTCGCGCCACGCCGCGACGGCCGGGGCACGCTCGGTCGCCTCGCGCACACGTACGAGGAAGTCCTCCAACGCAAACATGCGCGCACCAAAGCGCTCCAGGTGCTCGGTGTGCACCTGACAGTCGATCAGTGCGAACCCCCAGCGGCCCAGGCGCGAGACCAGCTCGACGAACGCGATCTTCGAGGCATCGGGCGCGGCTGCGAACATGCTCTCGCCGAAATACGCGCGACCGATCGCGACCCCATAAAGGCCGCCGACCAGTCGATCGCCCTGCCATGCCTCCACGCTGTGTGCGAGTCCGCGTTGATGCAGCTCGAGGTAGGCGCGCCTCATGTCCTTGGTGATCCACGTGCCGTGCTGCCCGGGCCGCGGCGCTTTCGCACAGCGATCCATGACCTCCGCGAATGCGGTGTCCAGGCTGATCCGATACGGGGCGCGTCGCACGGCCTTGGCCAGGCTGCGCCCGACGTGACACTCGTCCGGCAACAGCGCGAACCGAGGCGACGGACACCACCACTGGATCGGCCGACCCTCGCTATACCAAGGAAAAATCCCGCTGCGGTACGCGAGCTCGAGACGTGCGACCGAGAGATCGCCACCGATCGCCAACAACCCGTCATCCTCGGCGAGCCTGGGATCGGGAAACACCAGCGCGTCCGCCAGACGAAAGATCGGCATCGTTCACTTCGGAGTCGCGTCGAATTCTACCAGGGATGACACCGCCTGGCCTTTGGGCGTATGGTTCCCGCGCTATGACGCTGGGGGTGGCGGTGCATTCTGCGCCGACCTGAGAGAGTCCCCTTGAACCTGATCCGGGTCGTGCCGGCGGAGGAAAGCGTGACGACAAACGATGACAAGCCTGGGCGACTCCGCGTCGCCGACTCGAACGCGCGCGACGTGCGTTCTCTACCCCCGGTCTCCGAGACCTTTCCCAACTCGACCCAAGTGCTCGAGGGCGAGCTCGGGGTCCCGTTTCGCGAGATCACGCTGGCCGGCGACAACCGCCCGCTGCGCGTCTACGACACCACCGGACCGGTGAACCTCGATCCGCGCAAGGGCCTCCCCAAGCGCCGGCAGGCCTGGATCGACGCCCGCCGTGCGAGCAGCGACGGCAACTTCAGCCAGATGCACTACGCCCGGGCAGGCGTCATCACCGAAGAGATGCGGTTCTGCGCCCTGCGCGAGGCCACGACCGCCGAGTTCGTCCGCGACGAGGTCGCGGCCGGGCGGGCGATCATCCCGGCCAACATCGGGCACCTCGAGCTCGAGCCGATGATCATCGGCCGCAAGTTCCTGGTGAAGGTCAACGCCAACATCGGCAACTCCGCGGTCGGATCCTCCATCGAAGAGGAGGTCGAGAAGCTCCAGTGGTCGATCCGTTGGGGCGCCGACACGGTGATGGACTTGTCGACCGGCAAGGATATCCGTGCGACCCGCGAATGGATCCTTCGCAATTCGCCGGTGCCGATCGGCACCGTGCCGATCTATCAAGCGCTCGAGAAGGTCAAAGGCCGCGTCGAAGACCTCAACATCGACATCTTCATGGAGACCTTGGTCGAGCAGGCCGAACAGGGCGTCGACTACTTCACCATCCACGCCGGGGTGCTGCTGCGCTACGTGCCGCTGACCGCCAAGCGGATGACCGGCATCGTCTCGCGTGGCGGCTCGATCATGGCCAAGTGGTGCCTGCACCACCACCGCGAGAACTTCCTGTACACCGAGTTCGAGCGCATCTGCGAGTTGATGACGCGATACGACGTGTCGTTTTCGCTAGGCGACGGCCTGCGTCCCGGCTCGATCGCCGATGCCAACGATGCTGCCCAGTTCGGCGAGCTGACCACGCTGGGCGAGCTGACAAAGGTCGCGTGGAAGCACGACGTCCAGGTGATGATCGAGGGCCCCGGCCACGTGCCGATGCACAAGATCAAGGAGAACATGGACCTCGAGCTCGAGCTGTGCCACGAGGCACCGTTCTATACGCTGGGGCCACTCACCACCGACATCGCGCCGGGCTACGATCACATCACGTCGGCGATCGGCGCAGCGATGATCGGATCGTTTGGGTGCGCGATGCTCTGCTACGTGACGCCCAAGGAGCACCTCGGGTTGCCCGACAAGAACGACGTCCGCGACGGCGTCATCGCCTACAAGATCGCCGCCCACGCGGCCGACCTGGCCAAGGGCCACCCCGGGGCCCAAGACCGTGATGATGCGCTGTCCAAGGCGCGCTTCGAGTTCCGCTGGCACGACCAGTTCAACCTCGCGCTCGACCCGATGCGCGCCCGCGAGTACCACGACGAGACGCTGCCGGCCGAGCCGGCCAAGACTGCGCACTTTTGTTCGATGTGCGGCCCGCACTTTTGTTCGATGAAGCTCAGCGCCGACATCCGCGCCCTGGGTGAAGACGCGATCGAACAGGGTCTGGCCGACAAAGCCGCCGAGTTCCGTGAACTCGGCGGTGAGCTCTACCTGCCGCACGCCTCGGGCGACCCGGCCGAGTAGTGGTCGGGCCGCGCACCAGCTGGCACCTGCTGGCGCCCGCCGACCTCGCGACGGGCGTGGTCGGAGGGTGCCTGTTGGTGCCGGTCGAGTGGATCGCGCTGGGCGGTCCACCGGCGCCGCTGGGACCCGCTGCGGCGCTCGTGCTCGGCAGCGCGTGGCTCATCGGTGTGGCCATCGCGGTGGTGAACGCGGTGGTCCGCGGCGCCCGCCTGGGTCCGTGGCGCGGCGCGTTGCTGCGAGCAGCGTTGAGCTTGTTCGCCACGGTCCCCGTGGCCAAGCACCTGTTCGACGGCGCCTTCGCGGCGACGTTGCCGGGCGCCGCCTGGGCGCCGTGGTGGGTGCCGATCGCCGTCGCGCTGGTGCTGTGGCCGTGCCTTCGACTCGCCGAGGCGATCGCGGCGCGCAAGCGGGGGCCATGGCTGCTCGGCACTGGATTGCTCGTCGCCACGATCGCGGTCGAGTTCATCAACCGCACGACCAAGCGCAGTGAGTACCCGGATCTGCACACGTTGCTGTTCGTGGTCAGCTGCGTCACAGCGGGCTTCGGCTTGCGCATGTTCGGGCGAGCCGCCGGTCGCTGGCCCGGCCCGCATCCCGTGGGGGTTCACGGCGGGCGGATCCTGGGCCTCGTCCTGATCGCTGGGCTCGCCCACGCCGCGCTGTCGGGCTTCGAGTCGCCCGAGGCCCGCATGTCGGTGTCGACCTCGGGCATGCACACCCGCATGCTCGTGCGCCTGGGTCGGGGCGTATTCGACCTCGACGGTGATGCGCACGCGGCGTTGTTCGCCGGTGGCGACTGCGACGATAGCGACGCCTCGCGCTATCCCGGCGCCGCGGAGATCCCTGACAACGACATCGACGAGAACTGCGATGGCATCACCGGCCAAGAGCCCGCCGCGCGCGAGATCATCGCGGCCAAGGCCGAGCGCAAGCAACAGCTGGGCAGGTGGCGCGACGGACCCGAGGTCGGCGGCCTACTCGCGCGCACCCGCGAGATGAACGTGGTGCTCGTCGCGGTCGATACGCTGCGCGCGGACGTCGTCGTCGACACCCCAGACAATCGCGCCGACTTCCCCCACCTGATGGGGTTGCTCGACGAATCCCGGCATTTTTCCCGGACGTTCGCGCCGGCAGCCGGCACCGACCTCTCGATGTCGGGCGTGCTCACCGGGCAGATCGACCCTTTCGCGACTCGCGAGGCCACGCTCGCCGAGGCCCTGCGCGCCCGCGGTCGCGTCACCCATGCCGTGATTCCCAGCGAGGTGATTCGCTATGTCGGCAAGGCCATGTTGACGCGCGGACTCGATGGTCACGATCGCCTGGTCAACGACCTGTACCAGCGCGATGTCGGAACCTACCCGACCGGGGCACGCACGACTGAGCTCGGGCTGGCGTTTCTGGACGAGCATCGCGCCGAGACCGGCGACAAGCCGTTTTTCCTGTGGGTCCACTACTTCGACGTCCACGAGCACCACGAGATCAAGCTCGCGAACCTGCGCGATGTCCTGGGCGACGTCGGCGAGCTCGACCGCGCCCAGCGCTATCGCCTGATGGTCCGGCTGGTCGACCTGCAGATCGGTGCGTTGATCGCCGGGTTGCGTGAGCGCGGGCTCTGGGACACCACGATGGTGGTCCTGGTCAGCGACCACGGCGAGGGCCTTGGTGAGGACCCACGGCTGCCCGACAACCACGGCCGTTTCCTCTACAACGCGCTGGTTCACGTGCCGATGGCGGTCCGCATCCCCGGCGCAGCCCCGGGCCGCGTCGATCGTGCGGTGTCGCTACTCGATGTCTATCCGACGATATTGGAGCTGGTCGCGGCCCCGGTTGCCGACGTCGATGGCGAGAGTCTCCTGCCCCAGCTGATCGACGGTGCGCCACCCGAGCTGCTCGATCGCACCCGACCGTTGCCACTCAACGAGACCGACCAGTTCGGCGTGGTGATGTGGCCGTACAAGCTGCTCGTTCGGCGTGAAGACAATCTCGTCGAGATCTTCGATCTGTCGCGCGACTTTTTGGAGACCAAGAACCTCGCCGGCGGCGATCCGACCTTGATGCAGGGGCTGTACGCGGCCTACGGCACGCTGTCTCCGGTCGAAATCGACCGCAGCGGAAAGGGTCGACGGGCGCGCGATCGGGTCGCTCAAGCCGGTGCCGACGACGAGTGAAAGCCCGGGGAGCATGGCGTCGCGGCGCCAGCCCAGGGCGGCTCGTCTTGCTCAACACGACACTCTTGTCGGACTTGCCCCCTCATTCACCCGGGACTAGACTGCTGTCAGTTCGCGAGACGAGTTGGTCGTCTCCGAGGTTGGTTGGGTTAGGGGTGGTCGATGCTCGAGGCGACGTCACGAAGCTGCGGTCGGATCGGCATCATGGTGGCGACCGTGCTCGCCTGCGGTGGCTCCGAGGGCGAGCAAAATCCCTGTGGCGCCGGGGCCTATGCGGACGAGCGCGATGGCACATGTTTCTGCGAGCCGGGTTTTCACGGCGACCCCGAGCTCGAGTGTGCGCCCCACGGTGACCTCTGCGCCGAGGCCGACGAAAGAGTCGGACATCGGGTCTGTTCGCATACGATCGACGACGACGCCCAGTGGAGTCTGCTCTCGCTCGGCGGCGGCCCGACCAGCAGCGGCGTGCGGCGGCTGGGCAAGTACCTGGCCCCCGCCGGTCCCACGGCGCGGCTGCCAACGGTGTTCCCCGATGCAAACTACTACCGGCTGCACTACTGCCTGATGTCCAGCGGCTTTGCGCCGCTGTTTCCCGGTCTCACCACGGCGGAACATGCCGGGCTCATCCTCACCCGCGCCGGCCGCGAGTTCTTCGCCGGCTCGACCTTCGAGTTCGCCGATACCACGGTGACGCGCTTTGGTTTCACCGTCGAGACCGCGAACCGCCCTGAGGAGGTCCCCGACGTCGAGACCATCTACTCCGTGTACCGTCAGCTCTCCGATCGCTTCGCGCCGGGTGAGCTCGCCTTCGTGCCGCGTGGTCCGTTGCAGGTGAGTGCGGCGGCCGGCTGGGTCGACCCCCCATTTGTCGTGGTCGAGCCGGCCAACACCGAGGTGGCCTACGAGACCTACACGCCGGGCATCGCGTACGGGCGAGTTCGACTCGAGGCCGGCAGCGAGCCGGGCACGTTCAGCTGGCAGGACATCGTCGTGTTCGACCAGGTCCCGGCCAACTACGAGGGCGTGATCGCAGCCGCAATCACCGGCGAGCGCCAGGACCTGCTGAGCCACCTCAACGTGCTCTCCGGGCAGCGGGGAACGCCCAATCTGTTTGCCGCCGATGCAATCACCTTGTTCACGCCGTTCGAGGGCCAGCTCGTACGCCTCGAAGCCGACGCCGGAAGCTACTCGATTGCTGCCGCGGCTCAGGCCGACGCCGACGCCTATTGGCAGGCCCATCGTCCGTTGGCGCTCGTCGAGAACCCCGCCGAGTTCGATCACGAAGACCTCGACGCCTTCGCTGCAATACCGACGACCACCGCACAGCAGCGAGCCTGGGCGCGCGCGCACTTTGGTGCCAAGACGACCGGGCTGGCGACGTTGTGGCCACTGCTCGACGCGAAGTACCGGACGCCCGGCTTCGGTGTGCCGTTCCACTACTACGACGAGTTCATGCAGACCAATACGTGGGAGTTCGATTTCGGGGACGGGCTCGTCACCGCGAGCTACGCCGAGACGATCACCGCCTGGCTCGAGGACCCGGAGTTCCGCACCAACGCCGTGCTACGCTTGGAGCTGCTCGGCCGCTTGCGCGAAGACATGGTGACCCGCGGCGTCGTGTCTCCCGAGCTGGTCGCGGCGATGCGCGAGCGCATCATCACGGAGTTTGGCAGCGACGAGGTGATGGTTCGCGTGCGGTCGTCGTCGAACGCGGAGGACACGCCGACGTTCAACGGCGCAGGCCTCTACGAGTCCGCGAGCGGCTGCGCGGCCGACTCCGTGCGCGCGAGTGACAGCACCGTATCGCGGTGTGATCCGGACAAGGGCGCCCGCTCGTTGAACAAGGCGCTGGCGACCGTGTGGTCCAGTCTGTGGAACTACGGGGCGTTCGAAGAGCGCGACTACTTCCAGATCGATCACAGCCTGGTGGCCATGGGCGCCACGGTTTCGCTGCGGTACAACGACGAGATCGCCAACGGCGTGGCCTTCACCGGCAACCCGCGCGACTCGAAGAGCCGCGACTATTTGATCAATGCTCAGTTCGGCGAGACTGACGTGGTAAGCCCGACCGAGGGCGTCACGGCGGAGCTTTCGTACCTCACCGTGGTCGACGGCAACGTCAGCGAAATTCACCGCGCCATCGCGTCCTCGCTCGTCCCGGCCGGTGACGTCGTGATGAGCGACGCGCTGCTCGAGGAGCTCGGGGGCCTGATGGCCGAGCTCACGCTCACGTACCCGGTGGACTATGCGCTCGAGGGGTCCGACCGGCCGCTGTTGGACCTCGAGTTCAAGGTCGCGGGCGACGGTGGCCTGCGGATCAAGCAGATCCGCACGTTCCTGCCCTCGTCCTACTCGTCAGACCCGACGTGCCGAGACTGACCGGATCGGCGCACCACCAGCACCAGCAGCACCACGGCGGTCACCGCGAAGGCTCCGGTGAGCACGATGGCGAGCACCGAACACAGCGCGCTGAGCCGCGGTAGCAATGGCGGCGCGCCACCGGCGAGCACGGCCGGTACGCCACAGACCCAGGCGGTCGCCGTCCACACCCCGACGGCCGGCAGCACGAGCCCGAGGGCAGCCCGCCAGGCTTGGATGCGACCGCACAGCCAGCGGAGTCCGACCGCCAACATGGCAAGGCCGCCGAGCGACGCGAGCAAGACGTCGCGGCCCACTGGCGGATAGACCACCGGGTTCGACAACGTGATGGGGCCGTGGAGCAGCACAACGCCGAGCCAGCACAGCAGTGGCCACACCGCGGCGATCCACACACCCCGCCCGAGTGCACGATGAGCCCCGAGCGCCGCGACGACGCACAACCCAGCGGCGACCACGAGGTCGACGGGCGCGGCGCGAGGTAGCGTCGCGTCGGGCTCAGGGTGCGCCCACGCGAACGCCAAGGTGCGCCCGGTCGCCTCGGGAAGCGGCGCCACGCCCACCGCCTCGGCGAGCGCCCGGTGCAGATCGACCAGATGCACCGGGGTGTCGATCGGCGCTGCGGGCTGGACGTCGCCGAAGATGCACGCGCGAACCATGCGGATCTCGGGCTCCGCATCGCCGTGACCACCCGCCGGGCGATGGCCGTGGTCGGCCACGACGAACCACCGCGTGGTACCCGGTGACGGATCGGCAGCAATCAAGCCCGCGAGCATCGCGTCGGCCTCGCTGGCCGCACGCGCATACTCGGGAGAGGCGCCGCCGAATCCATGGCCAGCCTCGTCCACGCGCAGCACGTGGACAAACCCCAGCGGTGCGGGGCTCGCCACCGCCGCGCTCGCCACCGCCATGAACTCGGACGTCCGCCACGACGAGCCTGGCTCCTCGATCTCCTCGCGCTCGGCCGCAGGCTCGGTGTGCGAGAACCCAAAGCTGTGGACGATGTCGCGATGCGATTCACCGACAGCGATGCTGCCGGCCACTCGGGCACCAAGTGCATTCGTGGGCGCGGGGTCGAGTCGACCGAGGCGATACAGCACCCCCGCTTGCTGCTGCGTGAGACCGGTCCACAGCACGTGTTGCACGGGCAGCGATACCGTCGGAAAACCCACGTCCACCACGAAGTCCAGGCCCCGAGCGCAGGCGCCCGAGAGCACGTCGAGCGTCGAGGCGTGGTCGCGGGAGAGCCCGTCGATCAGCACGACGCGCACGGCGGTCGCCGGCCCCATCATCGGCCCTGGGTCGGGATACAACCCCGGACCGGCGGTCGCAGCACCGTCGACGAAGAACCCTCGGATGACGGCGCGCCGCAAGGCGTAGCAACCCCACGTGAGCGCGACCAGCAGCACCACCAGGCCGATGCGGGCACGCCGGCTCATCGTTCCTCAGCGCCGGTCCAGCGCCACAACACCGCGGGATGACCGACCACGACGTCTCGCGATCGCGATCATGACGATTCCCGCCACGAGCATGATGCCCCCCGAGACGCCTGCCCCCAACGCGATCTGATTCGCCGACCGTCCGCGATCGAGCAGCTCACGACGACGATCGATCTCGGCCCGGCCTCGAAGTGGGGTGAGATCGGCCTGCGCCGCTTGGCCAAGGCCAAGACCCACGACCATCACGGCGTAGCCGGCGGCACCGAGCACCATTGCGGCCACGCCGACGCGTTGCAGCGTTCTGCGTGGGCCCTCGAGTGAAGGTGGGATCGCCTCGTCAATCGCGATCGGCCGCGGCGCCGGCGTTTGGCGACCGGCTGCAGCGTCTTGCGTGGTCGTGGGCGCCGCAGGATCTTGGGCGCCGACGTCCGGCGTGGCGACGCTCGGGCCGCCACCACCGGGGGCCGTCTCGACGGCGTCGACCCCCGCGTAGTGCCGCAGCGAGCGCGGGGTCCCCGGATCCTCAGCCGCGAGGACCAGCCCGAGCACGCACGCCACCGCGTTCACGGGTTCACCGCCTGGCGCCGAAGCCGGCCGTCCGCAAGCGTCACCAGCTCCAGCACTGGCAACGGCCCGAAGCGGCCGACCCCGATGGACTGCACCCCGCCGGTTGCGAACATCACGCTCTCGGGATTGCGACCAGCCTCGCCCCGCCAGAATTCGACACCGACGTCCGTGCCGACGAAAACATCCGGCTCGCCGTCGAGATCCGCATCGAATGCGGTCGCTGCGATCGGCGCGGTGCCGAGCGCCAGGCTGTCCAGCGCCCGCAGGCCACGATCGGCGGCGGCCGACACCAGGGTGACCGTGCGCCCGAATCGATCGAGCGTCATGAAGTCGAGCCGCCCGTCGCGATCGCGATCGTAGGCGACCACCGCAGTCGGACCCCGGCCGACGTCGAGCCGAGTGAAGCCATCCCAGCTTCCACCGGTCACGATCGCCAGGCGATTCTGACGTTCATCCACGACCGCGAGGTCGAGGTTCTCATCGTCGTCGAAGTCGACCGCAGGCCCGACATGCACCTGGGTTCCGACGTCGATGTGCCGCGCGACCGCGCCCTCGACGAGGTCGATCACGTGCAGCGCCCCGACGTCGTCGACGAAGCCCAGGGTCGCGGCTTGCTCGAGCCGCGGCACCACGGTGGCCTCGGCGATCACGTGCCCGACATCGAGCCCGAAGATCGGAGAAAAGTCGCCCTGGTCATCGGCCGCGAGGACGGTGACGAGCGTGCCGGACGCGGCCACGATGTCGCCTTCGCCGTCGCCATCGCCATCGCCCAGCGCGAGGGTCGTCACCGGCGACGGGGTTGTGATGGTGCGCGAGCCCAGAACCCCGCCTTGGGCCGACAGGTGTCGCAGGGTCCCGGCCTCGTCGACGACCACGACTTCGTCGCGACCATCGCGATCGAGGTCGGCGATGCGGAACATCGCGATGGCAGGTGCGTCGGCGACCTCGACGGGATCGCTGTAGCACAGCTCGCCAGCCTCGTGCTCACCGTTGCCGCACCGCCCGCACAGCTCGTGACGACACTGCTGCGCCGGGCCGCAGTCGCTCGCGTCCGCACAGACGGCCCCGATGGTGACGTCACCGGAAAAGCATCCCAGGAGCAACAGGCCGCACGACGCCGCCCCGAGCGCTGCGTGGGCCGCAGGCCGGAATCGGAGCACCGTCGACAGCAGGAGCACGGGCTTCAAGGGAGCGCGGCGCAAAGGTACCACGGCGCTGCCCGCGGCTGCGGGCGCGCGGACGGTGCCCGCCGACGCGGGACCGTGGCATCTTTGTGGTTACCGCCGTGCACGCTCCAGCCCTGCGCCCTTCCCTCCTGCTGCCCGTCACCCTGCTCGCGGCCCTCGCATCGTGCTCCGACGCGCACGATGTGGCCTTCCGCGTGACCCTCGCCGGTGATGTGCCCGTGCCCCCCGGGGTGTTCATCGCGTTTGTCATCGCCGAAGGCACGCCGGTCGAAGGCGCGACCGCAAAGTCCCAAGTGCCGGTGACGCAGGGTGTTCGCACGTATCAAGGCAAGAGCAGCATCTGCTGCAAGCCGGCGCCGACCGTCGAGCTGTTTGCGTTCATCGACCTCGACGGTGATCGGCAGCTCGATTTCGACGAGCCCCGGGGCGCCGATCCGAAGAACCCGGTGACGCTCGCCGACGGCAGCACGGCATACTCGAGCGCGATCGTGATCACGTTGGCACCCACCGCCACACCGTGACCCCGGAGCTCGCGGACAGGCAACGCGTCACGCGACGCCCAAGCGCGCGAGCACGGCAATCAAGGCGGTCTCGACGCGGAGAATCCTCGGGCCAAGGTGTACGCACTCGAAGCCCGCCTCGGCCCACAAGCCCAGCTCGACCGGAACCCATCCACCTTCGGGGCCGACCGCAATCACCAGCGGACCCTCGACATCGCAAGGGCACGCAGCACCGCCGGTCGGATCGGCGACGAGCCGGCGGGCGTCGAGACGTGACGCGAGCTCGTCCTCGACGAACGGACGCAACTTCATCCGGATCTCCACCTGCGGTGGGATGGTGTCACAGGCTTGCTCGAGGCCGAGGCGAACGTGGGCGTCGATCTCGGCCGAATGCAGCGCGGGCGAGCCCCAGTAGCTCTTCTCGACCCGCGCGCTGTGGCACAACACGATGCGCTGCACGCCCATCGCCGTCACGTGCGCGAGCAGGCGTCGCAACACCGGGGGTCGCGGCAACGCGAGCACCAGCTCCACCGGGCGTTTTGGCGGCGAATCCTCATCGAACGTGCACATCAGCTCGAGCGCCTCGCGAGTGCTGGCGACCACGGCGGCGTGCCCACGCCGGCCGCCCAGGACACCGACCCGCAACGTCGCGCCAAGGTCCTTGCCCAAGACCTCGCGCACATGGACGAGGGCAGGCCCAGCGACCTGCGCACGGCCGTCAGGATCGATCTGGGCCGGGTCGAGCAGCAGCAAGTTCATGAGTCAGCCCTTCGATCTCGCCGCCGGCGCAGGACGTCGGCGCCCACCACGAGCACCAAACCACCGGCGCACAGCCAGCGCAACAGCCATCCGCCCCGCGCGAACACGGTGGGCTCGCTCGCGGTGTCGCGTGGCAAGGCCACGTCGGCGACGAGGTATTCGGGGGCGACCGGAGCCTCGCGGCGAGGGTCACGAACCGGACGCGAAGCCTGCAATCGCCCGGCGTAGTCGACCACACTCGCGGGACCAGCGGCGACGCTGCGTACCATCGGAATCCGATGTTCGACCGAGCGGAACTGAGCCAGCGCGAGGTGCTCCCACGGCTCGGCGGTGTCACCGAACCAGGTATCGATGGTCACGTTGACGAACACCTCGACCCCGCCCGACTGGGCCGCAACCTCGCGAGCGAACTCCACGAAGATGTCCTCATAGCAGACCAAGGGCCCGAGATACATCGGCGTCTCGGCGGTCTGGGCGTTGCTGCGAGGTGTGACCTCGAACCGCGCCGGCGCCGTGCCTGCGTGGTTGTGCGACACCGCGGGCACCATCTGAATCACCCAGCGGGGGTCGACCAACGGCACGTACTCGCCAAACGGCACCAGCACGACCTTGTCGAACGCGCCGGTGATGGTCCCGTCTGCGCCCATCGCATACACGGTGTTGTACTCGAACGGATCATCCGGAGCGATGCTCGCGGCGCCGAAGATCGTCGGCGCATCGTGGGCCAGCATGACCCGACGGTTGGGCTCCACGAAGTCACGCAGGAATGGCCGGGTCGTGCGATACGGGAACGAACCGGCTTCAGGCCAGACGATCACCTGGGCGCCTTCGTCCTGGGCGGCGCGCGACATCGTCCACAGGCGCGCCATTTTTTCCGAGGGCGAGGCGGCCATCAAGGGTGTGTTCGGCTGCACGATGCCGAAGCGAACGATCCGGGCATCGACCGCAGCGTCGTCCAGCGTCGCCATCCGCCAGTGCCCCAGCCCGTACGACAGCAGCGGGATCGCAAGCGCCAGCGCGGCGAGGGAAAATCGCTGGGGTCGCCGACGCTCACGCAGTGCGGTGGCCAGCGCAACGCCGCACAGCACGACCTGGGCCTCGACGGCCGCGACCCCGCCGAGTTCCGCGGCCTGCATCCACGCGGGCACCTCGGCGAGACCGATGACCGGCGTATAGGGGAACAGTGCGGGCCATAGCGTGGACACGCCCAACCACGAGCACACCGGCCACGCCCACGCCGCCGGACCTCGCTCGGGGGCCGCACGCGCGAGCACGGCCCACAGACCGAACGGGAGTGCAGTCCAGGCCGAGAACAACGCTAGGCCCAGCCATGCCACCGGCGTCGGCAGGCCCGAAAACCGTTCGAGCATCTCGCCGATCCACGGAAACCCCACCAGGCCGATTCCCAGGCCGCCCAACCATCCGGCGAGAAATCGCCGCGGGGCCCGACGCGAGCGCAACGCCTGCGTCGACCACACCAGCGGTGCGAAGCCCAACCAGATCGCGAGCGTGGCTCCGCCCGGCGGCGCGCCCAAGGCCAGGCACAACCCGCCGGTGCTGGCGATGAGCAGAGCACCGAGATCCGCGCGCCGCTTTGGATCGCGATCAGAGCGCACGGATCAGCTCCACCAGCGCCGTGACGACCTCGGGTTTTTTCCCGAGGTCGGGATTTGCGGCCATGTTGCTGTCGAGACCGACCGACCGACCGCCCTCGACGATCACCCCTGCGATCCGCGCGTCGGTCACATCGCGCTGCCACTGGCCGTCACCGAAGTTGCGCGGCTTGACCGGCAGCAGCTTGGCGCCAGCGCCGTCGCCCCGACCGTGGACACCGTGACACGCCGCGCAACGCTCGTTCCAGATCTTCTGCGCCTCGGCACGCGCGGCCTCGGGTGCCAGCGCGGGACGACCACAGCCGACCACGATCCCGGCGGCCAGCACGAGCGCGGCCCGAATCATGGGCGTCGCTCCTCGAGTTCTTCGAGCGTCCGCGGCCAGTCTTTGCCCAGCAGTCGCGACAACGCCCGATCGGCGAGCCTGCGTCCTGCCGTCTGGCATTGGGCGCAGTAGTTGGTCTCGCGATCGGCATAGACGATGCGTTCCACCGCACTGTGGCACTGGGGGCACGGCGCCTTGAAGCGACCATGCACCGCCATCTCCGGGCGAAATGCCGTGACCTTCGCGGGGAACCCCTCGCCGACCTCGGCGCGCAGTCGCTCGGTCCACGACGACAGCGTTCCCCGCATCGCTGCCCACAAACGCGCACTCGCCTCGTCGTCGAGCTTGGTGCTCAGCATCACCGGCGACAGGCCCGCGGCGTGGAGAATCTCATCGGAGTAGGCGTTGCCGATGCCGCTGATCAACCGCTGGTCCGTCAACGTGCGCTTGAGGGTGTGGTTCTCGCGGACCAACGCCTCGCGAAACGCGTCGAGCGAGCACTCGAGAGGCTCGAGCCCAGCAGGTCGAAAGGCATCCCGCGCGGCGAGGCCTTCGACCACGTGCAGAGACGCCCGCTTTTTCGCCCCGATCTCGATCACATGGAGCGCCGAGGTATCGAACCCGAAGGTCACGTGCAGCAGCTTGGCGCCGGGACCCTTGCCGTGGTCGTCCCAGCGCAGGCGGCCAAGCTTCATCAGATGCACCACGAGATGAAGATCCCCGCGCAGCCCGATGGAGATGCGCTTGCCCAGCCGGTCGACGCCGAGCACCTCGCGGCCCGGGACGTCCTTGTACGAGGGCGTCACCGTGCGCAAGAAAAATGGGTTGCCCAGCCGCAGCGTCGTGAGCGTCCGCCCGACGATCCGGCGCCGCAGGCACTCGACGTAGACCGTGATATCGGGCAGCTCGGGCACCTTGGACCTGTCGCACTCGGGCCCGCGGCCCTTGGGGTGTAGCTTCGCATCCGTGACCCTGGATCGTCGATCTTTTCTCGCAAGCTCGAGCGCCGCTGTCCTGGTCGGGTGCCACCGCTTGGAACGCACGCCAACCCGCAGCGCGTCGCTGGTCGTGCGTGGCGCCATTGTCACCGGCCGGCCCCAACAGCCGCGCGCACAGGCCGTCGCGATCGACGGTGCACGCATCACGGCTGTGGGCAGCTGGGCCGACATCGCGCCGCTGGTCGGCAGCCGCACCAAGACGCTCGACCTGGCAGGGGCGACGGTGACGCCGGGCTTGTGCGATGCCCATGCCCACCTGGTCGGACTGGGCCTCTCGCTCGCGATCGTGGATCTGCGCGGTGCGGCGTCGATCGATGAGGTGATCGATCGCCTGCGCCGCGACGCACCGAAGACAGGCTGGGTCCTCGGTCGCGGCTGGGACCAGAATCTGTGGCCGGGACAAGCGATGCCGACCGAGGCTCCGCTGTCCGCAGCGTTTCCCGATCGGCCGGTGTGGTTGCGCCGCGTCGACGGTCACGCGGGTTGGGGCAACCTCGCGCTGCTTCGCGCCGCTGGGCTCGATGCCGCGTCGGCAGCACCCGCGGGCGGTGAGATTCTTCGCGACGACAGCGGCGCCCCCACCGGTGTGCTCGTGGACGCAGCGATGGATCGAGTCCCGGTCCCGTCCTCCTCCGCCGAGCAAGTCCGAGACGCCGTACTCGCCGGTCAGCGTCAGGCGCTCGCCTGTGGCCTCACCGGCGTTCACGAGATGGGCATCGATGCCGCCGAGGACCAGCTCTATCGCGAGCTCGCCGCCTCGGGTGAGCTGCAGCTCCGCGTCGCGGCGTACGCCACCGCGTCGTGGCTGGACGGAGATCTGCTGCAGCGGCGGCCCGACCCGGTGAGCCCAGGTGCGCGATACTTGCTGCGCGGCGTGAAGCTCTATGCCGACGGCGCGCTCGGCAGCCGAGGCGCCGCGCTGCTGGCCGACTACAGCGATCGCGCCGGCCACCGTGGCCTCATGCAGGTCACACCAACCCAGCTGCTCGAGGCCTGTCGGGCGTGCCTGCGCGGCGGCTGGCAGGTGGCGACCCATGCGATCGGCGACGCGGCCAATCGCGCGGTGCTCGACGCCTACGCCACCGCCCAGCGCGAGATCGGTGGCCGCGATCGGCGACTCCGGATCGAGCACTGCCAGATCGTCGATCCTACCGACATCCGTCGGTTCGCCCAGCTCGGCGTTGTGGCGAGCATGCAGCCGACCCACGCCACCAGCGACATGCCGTGGGTCCCCGATCGCATCGGCGCCGCGCGCTTGGCCGGCGCGTACGCTTGGCGACGCTTCTTGAATGCCGGCGCAGCACTGTGCTTCGGCAGCGATTTTCCCGTCGAGCGCACCGACGTGACGCACGGGCTTTTCGCCGCGATCACGCGACAGGACGCAGCGGGCAAACCGTCGGGGGGCTGGCTACCCGACCAGCGCCTGTCGCTAGCCGAGTCGATCGACGCCTTCACCAAGGGCGCTGCCTACGCCTGCCATCGCGAGTCGCACCTGGGTGTACTCGTGCCCGGCGCGTGCGCGGACCTCACGTGTTTTGGTGCCGTCCTCGATGAGGACGATCCGCGCTCGATCGCGGCCATGCCGATCGCAGCCACGATCGTCGACGGGGTCGTCGCCTACCGCGCCTGAGGTCTTGGAGCCGCGGACACGTGCGGCCGCGGGCGCTAGCGCCCCTTCCCTGGCGGCCGCGGCAGCTTCGTGGTCGGCCGCTCGGGTTTGGTCTTGGGCCGCAGCGTCGGCAGCTTGCCGTTCTTGCGAATGGGGGGATTGCCGCCGCCACGACTGGGCAACTTGCTGAGCAACTTGGCGACCTCCTCGTCGGTCTCGCCCAGGGAGTACGCGACGCAGCGGTAGTCCGAGTCCGGGCAGCGGAAGCGGACGTGGATGTGGATCGTGTGCCCGCGCTCGTGGCTGATGAGGGCGAAGTAGCGATCGGCCCCGAGGGCCCCGAGGTCGGCCTCGGCGGCGGCGCGCAGCCACACCTGTTGGCTGCGATTGAGGAAGATCGACACGACCTCTCCGCCGTCGATCAGCGTCTTGACCAAAAACCAGTTGCGCTCGGCGTCGAAGCGATCACCCGCGGGGGCGACCACCAAGCGGATGTCGATGTCGCGGCCCGCCTGATGGGATTGATGACCGTAGATCGGTCCGCCACGCCGCGCCGACAGTTCGCCGAGCTGGATCGGCGCGGCGTCAGGGTAGTTCGTCGCGTACCCGTCCAACGCTGCGAGGACGGCCAGGAGCGTCTCCCCGGTGGCGAACGCTCGGCTACGGTCGGGGGGGAGCAACCAGGTTCGACCTTCGGGGAACGGGACGCCGCCGAGCAGGCGGCCGTCGTTCGGCGGACCCACCGACTCGCTCATCGCGATCGAGCCGGTGTGCACGACGACCTCGGTGCCCGCGGCGAGTTGGTCGGCTGGCGGCAGAGCGGGGTTCAACGCCACCAACACCTCACGTGGCAGCGACCACGCCTGCACGAGCTCGTCGAGGGTCGACGGCGTCGCAACAATCCACACGATCTTTTCCAACGAGCGCGTGTGGTCGGTGTCGCCGGGCTCGACCGGCTGCGGCACCGGCTGCGCGGCCTCCGGGTTCTTCGCGACCGCCGATGAAGCTGCGTCGTCGACAACGGCCGCCGACGCCTGGCCGTCGACCACGAGCACCGATGCCTCTGCGGTCGCGGGGTCTTCGCTGTGGAGCGAGCCCACGACGAACGCGACGCCGCCCGCCACCATCGCGAGGAACAACCCCCCGGCGAGCCACGCACCCAGCATCCCTCCGCCACCGGGCGGGCGGTGCGGGGGCCCAAGTCGAGCCGGCGGCCCCGACGAGCCCCACGCCCACCCCGACGAAGCAGGGGTCGAATCAGCGCGCCGCATGCAGGTGTCCGTCGAGAGTAGCTTGGACGCCGGGCAGACGTGGTGATTCGTTCGCCCGCGCGGCGGCGCGGCGCCGCGATTACTGCGCCGGTTCGCCGATCGGTCCACCGCTTCCGCCGAAGCTGCCGTCCGGCGGCAAGATGGTCGGGACCTCTTCGGCGGGCTCTTCGGCCGGTGGTTCCGGCGGAGGTGGTTCAACGGGCGTTGGCTCTTCGGTGGGCGCCGGCTCGGATGGCGGTGGCTCCGAGGGCGGTGCACCAGCCGGATCGGTCGGTGGCGCACCGGGGAGCGGCACGTTCTCCACGTCGACACCGTTGGGCGCCGTCTGAGTCGTCGTCGGCACTCCGGTCCCGGCGCCGGTCGTGGTCGCACCCGGCAGCGCAGGCGCAGGGAGCACAGGCGTCGTCGGTGTCGCCGACGGTCCGCCCGGCAGCGAGGGTCTCGCATCGAGCGTCGGCTTGGCGCCCGACGACTTGGCTTTGCGCTTCTCGTCGCGCGCACGTTGCTTGGCGCGCTTCTCGGACCGAGACTCGCGCGCCGACTTGGCCTTGATGCCACTGAACTTCGGATTGGCCAGCGGCCCCGACAGCACGTAGCCAAGGCCCTGCTCGGGCGGATCGAGCCGAGACTTCGCGTCGGCCCCCTGGAAGACCAGACGAAGCTTCTCACTGCGCTGCTGCAGCGCCTGCGTGAGATTCACCTTGATGGTCAGGTCGAGGCGCGACTTCGGAAGCGGATCCTTGAAGTCGATCTCGCCCTCGAGCGAGACCTCCACGTCGTCGCTCTTGGTCTCCATCAGACCGTCGGTCTTCGCTACGCCCTTGTCGACGGTCATCTTGCCGACGAAGGTGCCGAGGTCGATCTCCGGAATGACCGTGCCGTCCTTGAGGCCTTTGCTGCCGGGGATAAAAAGCTTGCTCTCACCGTCGCCGATTCGACAGGCCGCGCAGGTCAGCTCGATCGTGCCGCCGGCCTTGGCAAACTTGTTGCCGGGCATTTCGAGATCGATCTTCAGCGCGAACAACCCGACCAAGGGCGCCCCGAGGGCCTGCCGGGCCTTGGGCACGTCGTACAGCGGCAGGTCCTCGACTTCGACCTTCACGGCCGACGACTCCGAATCGCGCTCGTAGTGCGCGAAGATCCGCCCCTCGTCGGGCTTGGCCTCGATGTCGACGTCGAGGTTTCCGATCAACAACGAAAAGAACGAGATATCGACCTCGACCTCGCGCAGGAAGAACTTGCTGGGCGCCTGGTCAGGGCGAGATGGCGTGAAGGTCCACGTGACGTTCTCGAGGGTGACGTCGCCGAGCAGATCGACAGAGACGTCGGAGACTTCGACGATGTAGCCGGCCTTTCGGGCCTCGTGGCCGATGCGCCACGCGATCGCGCGGGTCGGCAGCGACAGCCACGCGAACAGCACGAAGAACACGAACGCGATCGTCCCCCACAGCGCCGCAGTCCGCAGACGCTTGAGCAGACTTCGGCCGATCGGCTCGGACATCTGGCCGCGCGTCATCGACAGATTCGGCTGGGCTTCGGCACCCGGGCTACGTGAGAACAGACTCATGGTTTCTCCTCCACCGCCGACTCGTCGCCAGGAGCGGTTGCGCCCTCACGACGGAAGGCGACCAGGGTGATATCGGCGTTGAGTCGGTCCTCCGACCCCGAAAGCGACCGCACCACCAGGTTCTCGGTGCTGATGTATTGACCGGGCTTGCTCTCGAGGAACGTCAGCAACTTGGTGAGCTGCTCGATCGTCATTTCCTTGGAGTCGAATTTGTAGCTGCACTTGGTCAGCCCCCCGCCGACCTCGAGCGATGCCTGCTCTTCTTCATTGGTCGGGTTGAAGCCTTCGACCGCCAGCCGGGCCTCGTCGAGCAACGACGCGAACTGGGCGCACTCGGTAGAGATGGCCTTCTCTCGGGCGTTTTTCTGCTCCATCTTGGCTTTGTAGACGGCACCCCGGGTGTGCAAGTCGTCGATCGCCAGCCGGTATTTGCCGATCTCCTGTTCAGTTTCACGCAGCGCGTTGCCGCGGAAGTACAGCAGGACGAGCGTGCCCATCACGAAGAAGACCAGCACGAGCACCATCACGTAGACGCGCTCGCGGGGGGTGAGCCCCGCCCAGAATCCACCGCCGCCGGCGATCGCCATGATCAGCCTCCCCCTTCAGAGCCGCCGTCTGCGCCACCTCTGCCAGCCGCAGCGGGGGCCGGGTTCGGCTCGCCATCGGCCTCGCTGTTCGCACTGGAACTGGCGCTGCCGGCACCCCCGCCTGCATCCGAGTCGGAATCATCGGTGCCACTCAACGAACTCGCGTAGTAGCAGTTGTTATCCATGTTCATCTCGAACAGCTTGCGGTCATTGCCCTCCTTGGCCTTGCTCTTCTCGATGTTCGAGAGGCATGCAATGTCGCGAAGGCGATAGGCGAGCCGGTCCTGTGCCGAGGCTCGGGTAGCCTCGACCTTGAGTTCGATCTTTCGCTCGCGAATCTCGATGAGCGTAAATTTCAGATCGTCCGAGACCACCACGCCGTTTTCCAGCTTGACGGTCTCGGCAAGCGGCGGTGTCGGCACGGGCGCCGCGCCGCCCGCTGGGGCGGCATCATCAGGAGCCTCGGGCCCGTCCGCAATGGCCGGGCTCGCTGGCGCGGCGATCGGAGTCTTGCCCAGGTCGCTGGGCGTCGCGGCCTGGGCGAGCAGCGCAAGCACCTCGAGTGCCCCACGCTGCGCGATCAGGCTGGTGATGTCCTGGCTCTCGGCCCCATCGAGCGTCGCGTCGATGTCGGCGAGCGCAACGTTGCTACCGAGCACCTGCTTGGAGATTTCCTCAAGCTCCGCGGCGTAGGCTTCGCGCTCGGCCTCCAGGGCTTTGACCCGAACGATGGTGTCCACCGCGCCAAACGCCATCACGGCGATCCCGATGGCCGCCAGCGATCCGATGCGCTCCTGAACCCAGCTCGAGTCGCCCTGGCCGACGGTGTCGTCGTGCAGCTGCAACAGCGGCCGGCGGGCCGCGCCGACTGCGGCGCCCAGCGCTGCGCCAAAGCTCGCGAGGTCCCGACCTTCGGCCCCGCGCACCCCCAACTGCGGCTTGATCCGCGGCGGCGAACACGGCAGGCCGGTTTGTTCGGTCAGATAGCCGGCGAGCCCACCCAGATGCGCACCGCCGCCGACGAGGACCAGTCGCACGACCTCATAGCGGTGGGTCGATCGCAGCCAGACTCGGGTGTGTTCGATCTCGCGAACCACGGGTTCGATGGCCTGGGCGATCAACTCTCCGGCGCGCAGTTGCTCTGCCGACAGCAAGGGCTGACCGCGATGGGGAACAAACGCGTCACGGTGCTTGGCTTGCTCGGCCGCGACCGCGTCGAGACCGTAGGCCCTGGCGATCGCCGCGGTCACCTGTCGGCCCGCGCGTCGGATCGATCGCACCGCAATCGGACCCTTGCCACCGAGCACGAGGAGTTCTGTGCTGCCGTGGCCCAGATCGAGCACCAGTGACACCGGCGCCAGGCCCTGCTCGGCCATCGCAGGAGTCGTCGCACCGACCTCCGGGTCGAGCAGCTGGGCCAGCGCCATCGCGCCCGAGGTCACGAGCTTGAGCTCGGACCCAGCGCGCTTGAACACCGTGGCGAGCTGCTCGACTCGCTCGCGCTTGGTCGCGACCATCAGTGCGCGACCACCCTGCGCCGCGGGCACGACCACGTGGCCATGCGCGAGCTGTTCGAGCGGCACCGGAAACTGCCCATCGGCTTCGAACGCGATGGTCTGAGCGATGCGGCGGGCCTCGGCGAACGGAAACGACAACAAGCGGTACGACACCGCCGCCGCCGGCAACGCGATGCCCATCGCCTCGGCCAGCAAACTGCGCGAACGCAACACGCCCAGCGCGGCCTGCAGCGCCGGCAGCGACGAGTCGGGCGGGTCCCCCTCGGCCTGACCGGCGGCGGCGAGTGGGACCACCGGCGCTTCGACCAAGTCGACCACCGACACCCCGCGCAGGCCTGCCGTCACCACCGCGACCTTGACGTGATGGGATCCGAGATCGATGCCGACGTACTTCTGTGCCATGCCGGTTTTCAGTCCTCGCGCACGTGCATCCACGCGCCCTTGCCCTGGCTCTGCGCGCGGGCGTACTGCATGTCGTAGACCGCGATCAACCGCTTGTTGACCGCCCCCACGGTGGTGATGAGCTCGACCCGATAGATGCGCTCCGCAGCGACGGTCGCGACCTCTTGGAGTGCCCCGTACGAATCTTCCTCGGTCTTGGGTGGTTTGACCCGCACGTCGATGCCATCGGGAACCCGCGGAAGCTGCTGCGACGCCGACGGATCCTGGCCCAGCAGCATCATCGGATTGACGAACTGGTCGGGCTTGGCCACCAGTTCTTTGAAGTCGTCGAGTTTCTCGAACAGGTTGAACTCGCGCATGTCGACGACGTAGTTCGCCAGCGGCATGGTCTTGAGCATGAAGTTGTCGGCCTCGGTCTTCCAGCGGTCGGCCGCGGACACCGAGTGCCGGATCACCAGCGCGATCTGCTCGGCGCTCGCGAAGTTGAGATTGACCTTACAACCGCCGTAGACCGTCAGCTCGGGGCCGAAGGCCGCCATCCAGTCGTCGTCGATCCCCGCGATCAGGTGGAGCTCATCGACGCTGTCGAGTCGGGCGTTGCGTGGGAGATACGGATCGAACAGCTCGCCATAACGATCGTTCTCGGCCGCCGAACCCGCGCGCAACTTGATGATGTCGAAGCGATTGCGATCGTCATCGACGTAGTCCGCGAGCGCCCGGATGATATCGGTGCGCGTGTAGTACTGGGCGTCAGACTTTTCTTCCTCGAAGAAAGGGTCATACAACGCGGGCGACATCAAGGCCTCGAGGGTCTCGACGACCCGACCGGCGGGATTGTCTTTCTCGGCGGGCTTGGCCTGCTTGGCCAAGCAGTTGACGTTGATCTTTCCGCTCTCCGCCGACACCCGATACTCGAAGCTGCCGGTCTGGGCGGCAAGCCCCGACAGCGCGGTGGTGTCGATCCCCGCCAGATCGCCGAGCCCTTGGGCGCCGTCGGTGCTGCCGAACACCGACATCAGATACGGCGCCACCTGAGTGATGTCCATCGTGCCCATCAGGTCGCGAAACTGCTTCTGGTTGAAGACCATCCGCTGGATCTCGAACAGCAGCAGCGACAGCTGCATCGCACCGCGCTGGATGTTGCGCGCCGCGACCTCGTCGCGCACGTTTACCGCCGACTGCCAGTCGACCCGCGCCTGGTAGTTGAACGACGCGGTGAACGGCGCCAGGATCGCCAGGCACGCGAGCACCAGCAGCACCGCGATACCTCGCCCGCCCGCAACATTGCGATCTCGGCCGTGGCGGAGTCCATCAGGAGTGGGTTTGGTGACCGTGGTCATGGTGCTCACTCCTTCCCCAGGTCGATCTTTTCCTGCATCGGCAACGCCGCCTGCGCCACGAACTGCACCGGGTCGTCGCCATCGCGTACCACCAGCCGGATCTTGATCCGGGTGGGAAGGCGGTCGGGCTGCATGTCGTTCCGAGTCGTCCGCCACTCGTCGAGCCACTCCCGCTGACGGTCGTCCCAGTACTTGACGTCGAACTCCTCGACGTCCTCGATGACCACATACGCCGGAAAGTACTCGTCGAGCTGGTCGGCCTTGTCACCGGACAGCCGTCGGCTCTCGCGGCGGAACAGGTGGGTGCGCTTGGCGTCTTGGGGGTCTTTTTCGATGAAGTACTGCAGGACCGACTGATCGCTCTCGTTGGCGTCCTTGCGCAGCCGCAGATGGGCGAATGCGGAGAACGTCAGGTCGTCCTGGTTGCTGTTGTCGATGCCATCGAGCAGCGTGTACTGCCGAGCATCGTCGAGCGGGCGGTTGAACGACAGGTAGGCCATCCCGAGCTCGGTCTGCATGCGGGTCAGGCCGCCGCGCACGATCGAGTAGCGCATCTGAATCGTCTCGGTGGCCTTCATCCCGTCGATCGTGCCGCGGAACCCGCTCCACACCGACGTCACGATCATCGCGAGCACCGCGAGCGCGATGAGCACCTCGATCATCGTCATGCCGCGCTGCGCGGCGTGCTCGGGCCGACATCGCGGCATCACTTGCGCCCTCCCGGCAGCGAGGTCGGTCCGCCGGTCGGCCGGACACCACCGGACGGCGTGGTCCCCGTGCCCCCGGTGCTTCCGGGCTTGCCCCCACCACTGGGGTCGGCGCCATCGTCAGGCCTGGTGTCGTCGTCCTCGTTGACCTCACCGCCCGCTTGCGGAAGCTGCAGCAACTGCTTGGTATCGGTCCAGAAGGTCTCGACGGTGAAGTCATGGGCGAGCGTGCCGTCGGTCCAGATGACCTTGCACGACGACTTGCGGATCGCCTGCTCGATCGCGCCTTTGATGACCGGCCAGACCATCGCCATGCCCGAGAAAGCCTGGTCGTCGGCATCGGCCACCTGGGCGCCGGCACTGAAGCCACCGTCCGTATCGGCGCCGTCTTTGGCCTGCTGCAGTGCATTGAAATCAGGAACCTCGATGAAGTCGACGAGGCACTCGTAGCGGATGTCGGGCCAGCCCTCCTCGCTGAAGTCACCCTCGAAGGTCTTGTCGTCGCTACCCCACCCGTCGATCTGTAGTTCGACCTCGATGTCGAGCAGCTTGCCCTCGGCGAGGAATGCCGCGACCGATACGCCGCGGGCATACCGAGTCGCGCGCATGGCGGCCATCTGCGACGACAGCAGCGACGTCAGCGACATCGACAGGATCGCCACTGCGACCATCACCTCGAGCAGCGTGAATCCGCCGATCCCGGCCCCGGCGCGCGGACGCGACGTGCCTGGGCGCGCCCCACAGCACTCAGGATCCCGCAGTGCGTCGCTGCCCGACATCTACAGGCTCCTCCGCTGCTGTTCCTTGCCCAGGTGATCTTCGTCGTCGGTGGGATCATCGGGGAGCGTGAGGTCTTCATGGCCATCGACGACGGTGACACGACCGGTCAGCGGCTCGACCTTGATGGTGTAGCGGGTGGTCTCATCTGGCCCCTCGAGCTGGATATGGGCCTTCTGCGTGCGTCCACGCGGGAAGAACACGATGCTCGCTTCGCCCTTGGTGATCGGCACCAAGTCGTCGGCGGTGCGCACGTAGGTGATCTTGACGCCTTCGGGCAGGCCAAAGGGCTTGGCCAGATCCGACAGCGAGTTCTCGTCCTCGAACGCCGCAAACAACGGCTTCTTCTGGCGCGGGACCTTGCGCGGCTGGGCTTTGTAGACGTCGTCGGAGCCCTCTCCACCGCTTCCGCCACCCGCTGCCGGGTCGTCGCGATAGGCGGCGGACTGCACCGAGCGATTGAACGACTGCTCGGCCCGGAGGTCGCGGTCGGCCCGCTCGGCGAGCTTGCGCTCGTCGATCTCGATGATCTTGCCATCGCGGTCGGTCGCCGGCAGATACATCGCGTCGTCACCGACCTGGAGCGCAAACGTGCTGTCGTCGAGATTGATCACCAGCCGGTAGTAGTCGCCGCCGACCCGGGCCTTGTCGTAGCCGTAGCGGATGGTGTTCGCGATCTGATTGGTCGCGCGTCCGACCTCCGCCTGCCGTCCCGCGCCGAACCCAACGACCATCATCCCCACCATCAAGCCCATCACCGCCATGACGATGAGGATCTCGATCAGTGTGATGCCCGCCTGGGCGCGACGCCCCCTGACGGGGCGAATCAACCTGGCGGCGGCTGGGACAGCGGGTGTCATCGGGTGGGCCAAGGTGGACTGCTACTTGCCCTTGGAGTCCTTGGTGTCCTTGGCGTCGCCCTGGTTGCCGCCGGCCGCGGCATCGCTGCTGATGTCATCCTCGTTGCCTGGGGTTCCGTCGGGTCCCGCCGACACCACCACGATGCCGCCCCCCGCCTCGCAGCGGATCTCGAACTCATTGCCCCACGGGTCCTTGGCCTCGCGGGCGGCAAACCCAGCCGCCTTCAGCTCCTGAACGTTCTTGGGGCACTTGCGCTTTTGCAGCTGGTACTGCTCGCTCAGCTGGTGGACGAGCACGGCGTTGTTGCGCGCGTCTTCGAGCTGCGCGTCTTTGTAGCGATTGAAGGCCATCACGCCGACGCCGCCCAGGATCAGACTGATGATCGCGAGCACGACCATGATCTCGATCAGGGTCATGCCCCGGTTGCGGCGGCGACGACGGCGCTGCTGGGCTTCGCGCGGGGAGCCTGGCTCGCACGCCGAGACCGGGTCCGCCGGGGGGCAAACGGGCGCCAAGGACAATCCGGACTCGGGAGTCTGCTCGTTGTTCATCGTGGTTCCTTCCCTCTTGGTAACTTGGGGGTCAGGTGCGACCCGCCATCTCGGTGATCATCATGATAGGCCGCATGATCGAGTAGATCACGAAGCCGACGGCGCCGCCCATCACCACGATCGTCAGTGGTTCGAGTAGCGTCGTGAACTTGTCGATGCTCTGATTGGTCTCGCGGTCGTACGCGTCGGACAGATCGACCAGCATCTGCTCGAGCTGCCCCGAGCGCTCGCCGACCGCGATCATGTGGGTGACCAGCGGCGGAAACTGCCGGCTGCGCTTGAGCGCGATCGCAATGCCCTCGCCCTCGCGAATGTTGTCGCGAGCCTCGGAGACGACCTTCTCCAGCACGACATTGCCAAGCAGCGTGCGAACGATGTCGAGCGCCGCGAGCAACTGCACGCCCGACGCGAGCAACGTCGCCAGGGTCCGCGCAAACCGGGCGATGGCGATCTTGCGAATGAGGTCCCCGACCACCGGTGTGCCCAGCAGGATCGCATCGCCAATCCAGCGACCCGCGGTGGTCTGGCGCCACTTGCGAAAGCCCCAGAAGCCCGCGCCCATCGCCAGGATGATCAGCCACCACCAGCCGGAGATGAAGTCCGACAGGAAGATCAGCAACTGGGTGTTCCACGGCAACTCGGCCTGCATGTCCTCGAACATGCCGGTGATCTTCGGCACGATGCTCACCATCAGCACCGTCACGATCACCGCACCGAGCACCGCGAGCACGATCGGATACATCAGCGCCTTCGACACCCGACCCGAGATCTCGATCTGTTTCTCGAGAAATTCCGAGAGGCGAAAGAGCACGGTCTCGAGCGCACCCGAGGCCTCACCCGCGCGAACCATGTTCACGTAGAGCTGAGGGAAGACCTTGGGATAGCGCGCTACCGAGTCCGCGAACGACGAACCCTCGTTCACGCGGACGGCGATGTCGCCCAGGATGCTCTTGAGGCGCTGGCTCTCGACCTGCTCGGTCATGGCCTTGAGCGACTCGGGCAGGGTCACGCCCGCGTGCAGCAGGGTCCCGAGCAGCCGGGTCGTCGCCGCGATCATTTTGGGCGACACCCGATCGAACAACCCCGACAGGTCGACCTCGCGACCCTGGCCGGCAGCGTTGGCGGCTGCCGCCGCACTACCGGTCGGCGCGTTGGTCTCGGTCACGCCCGTGAGGAACACGCCGTCGCGCTTGAGGCTCGCCTTGAGCGTGCCGACGTTCTCCGCCGACACCACCCCACGGACCGCGCGCCCCTTGGCAGTCACACCTTGATACGCGTACGAAGGCATCGCGGGGTCTAGCCCTCCTCCGCGGTCACACGCATGACCTCTTCGATGGTGGTGGTGCCACAAAGCACCTTGTGGGCGCCGTCGTCTCGCAGCGTCCGCATGCCCGCAGCGACCGCCGCCTGCTTGATCTGACCGCTGTCGGCGTTACGGATCGCCAGACGCCGAATCTCCTCGTTGATCTGGAGGACCTCGTACACGCCGGTTCGACCGCTATAGCCGCTTTGGCTGCAGCGCTCGCAGCCCTGGGGATTGGCCTCGAACAGCATGCCCACCGGCGGCGCGACGCGTCCTGCCGGCGCCACGATCGGCATCGGCAAGCCCTCGGCATCGATCAGTGGCGCCCGCAGCGGAAGCTCGCCCGCAAAGAACTTCTCGGGATCGATGCCGACCGCAGACAAATCCGCAGCCATGGGTCGGCGCGTCAGGGCACATGAGACGCACACGCGGCGGACCAATCGCTGGGCCTGCAGAGCCACCAGCGAGGAGGCGACCAAGAACGGCTGCACGCCCATGTCGACCAGGCGCGTGATGCCCGTGGCTGCGTCATTGGTATGGATCGTCGACAGCACCAAGTGGCCCGTGAGCGACGCCTGGATCGCGATCTCCGCGGTCTCCAGGTCGCGAATCTCGCCGACCATGATGACGTCGGGGTCGTGCCGCAAGAACGACCGCAGACCACTGGCGAACGTGAGCTCGATCTTCGGCTGCACCTGGACCTGGCTGATCCCCGCCAGCTGGTACTCGACGGGATCCTCGATCGTCAGGATGTTGAGGTCCGTGCTGTTGATCCGCGCCAAGCACGAGTACAGCGTGGTGGTCTTGCCCGAGCCGGTGGGGCCGGTGACCAAGAAGATGCCGTGGGGGCGGTGGATGACCTCGTCGATCACGCGAAAGTGGTCGGGCGCCACACCGATCGCGTCGAGCGTCAGCGCCATGGCCGACTTGTCGAGCAGACGAATGGTCACCCGCTCGCCGTGGGCGGTCGGCACCGTCGCGACGCGCATGTCGACCTCTTTGCCGGCGATCTTGCGGCGAATGCGACCATCTTGCGGCAGGCGCTTCTCGGCGATGTTCAGGCCGGCCATGATCTTCACACGAGCGATGATGCTCGGATGATGGGCCTTGGGTGCCCGCTTGACCTCGTGCAACACCCCGTCGACCCGGTTGCGCACGATGATCTCGCGATCGCCGGGCTCGATATGGATATCGGAGGCCTTGGCTTTGCTCGCGTTGAAGATCAGCCCGTTGACGAAACGAATGATGGGCGCGTCCTCGGCCGAAGCGTGGAGGATGTCTTCGTCCTGCTCGTCGTACTCCTGTTCCTTCTTCTCGAGATCGACATCCTTGGTGCGACGCGAGTAGACCGCGTTGATGAGCTCGCCCAGGGCCGCGGGGGGCATGAGCGTGATCAGCAGTTCGGCGTCGTAGAGGCCACCGAGGTCATCGAGGTCGAGCACACGACCGGGGTCGCCCGAGAACACCAGCAGGGTGCCCTCGGCGCGATCGAGCTTGTAGGGCAACACCGAGTTGCTGCGCGCAAACCCCATCGGCAAGCGCTCGACCAGCTCGTCGTCGACGCTCTCGACTCCGGCGCGCTCGAGGCAAGGCAGAGCCACCTGGCGCGCGAGCGCCTGGCACACGTCCCACTCGCTGCAGTGACGCAGGCGCACCAGCGTCTCGCCGACGCGCTCGTCCTCGAGATGCTGGGCACCGAGGCCCTCGGCGAGCGCTTCGGGGGTGCAGGCGCCCATCTCGAGCAGGATCTCGCCGATTGGCCGAGCGTCGGGGCGACGCCCGACGGCGGGCAACAGCGGGCCTGAGAGCACCGGCATCGGTGCCCCCGCGCCCGCGAGTAGCTCGGCGATGTCCGTGTTCATGGTGCGTTGGCGCCTGGTTTGCGTCCGGGCACGGCGGGCACCGTGCTGGGCGCCGCGGGTGTGGCCGGTCGCGGAGGTGGGGTCGCCGGGGTTTCGACGGGTTCGTCGTCGCCGTCGTCCGCATAGGACTTGGGTGACAACCCGATCTCGCCGGTGATCTCGGTGCGCTGCATCTCAGACTCGGCTTGCGCGCGTGACACGTGCTCGTCCGTCATCCGCCCGGCCTCGGCGTTGATCGCCGCGAGCAGCCCACTCTTTTTGCGATAGTTGACGTTGGTGTCGAGGTCGCGGCGCTTGAACGCCGTGAAACGCTCGAGAAACTCGAGGCGCTCGTCCATGCGACGCTTGTGGATCCGCCGGGCATCGTCCGGCGTCTCGAGGATGTGCGGCACGAGGATCATCAACAGGTTGACCTTGGCCTTGGAGCGGGTCTTGCTCTTGAACAGCCATCCCAACAACGGTATCTGGCCCAGACCGGGCACCTGGCTGGTGCTCTCACGCTCGACCTCCTGCACCAGACCACCGAGCACCACTGGCTGGTCATCGCGGGCGACGACCTTGTCGAGCTTGAGCCGGCGCTTGGTGGTGGTCACACCGAGCGTCGGGTGGACGTCGGCGATCTCGTTGTTCTCCATCTCGATGTCGAGCGTGACGGTCTTGGCATCGTTGATGTGCGGCGTGACCTTGACGCTCAGTGAGACGTCCTGGCGCTGAATCGACTGGAACGGGGTGAAGCCACCACCCGCACCACCGCCGGGGTTGAAGCTCACCGCACCGGGCGTCGGCACGTTGCGGCCGACCTCGATGCTCGCCTCCTGGTTGTCTGCGGTGTACAGGTGCGGCTCGGCGACGAAGTTGACGTCGCTGTCTTGTTGCAGCGCTTGGATCACCACACCGAACGCAGGGATGTCCTGGCCCAGCCCGGTGAGCGCTCCCGATCCGGGGATCTGCGGCCCGAGTACGCCCGCCGCGAGGCCCGACAAGATCGCGGGGTTCAACACCACCGAGTTCGCCTTGGCGTCGGGGGCACTCGCGACGAAGCCAACGCCCTGCCCCGAGGTTCCCGGGGCGTTGACGTTGTAGCCGGCACCAAAGTGGGCGCCGACTCCCGCATTGAAGTTCTTGCTGATGTTGAGCTCGAGCAAGTAGACCTCGATGTAGACCTGCTTGCGCTCGGCATCGAGGGCCTCGATCACGTCGCGCAGCGCCTCGAAGTCGGACTGCGAGGCGAGGATCACCAGCGAGCGTGTCGCCGGATCCGCGGTCACACGGATGTCGCCCGAGAAGGTCTCGCCGGGCTGTGCGCCCGGCGCTGGAGCGGCGGGCGCTGCCCCGGCCCCGGCGGCGCCGCCCTGACGGCCCGCGCCGCCACCCTTGCCTTTGCTCTGCGCGCCCGAGCCGAGCTGGGTCAGCACGTTGGCAACCTCCTCGGGATCGGCGTTGCGCAGCTTGACCACATGGATGCGTCCCGCACCCCCTGACAACGGCACGTCGAGCTGCTCGATGAGCTTGCGGATGACCTGGTAGTCACCCTCGGCCGCGACGATGATCAGCGTGCCGGTGCGCTCATCGACGATGACCCGAGAAAAACCCGGCTCGCTCGACGCAGCACCTGCCGCCGGGGCCTTGCCCGCGCGGCTCTTGCCCGGCTTCGCCGCCGCTTTGCCCTCTTTTTCGCCGAAGATCTCTCGGATGGTCTCGGCAATGGCCTCGGGATCTGCGTAGCGCAGCTGGAAGAAAAAGATCTTCTCGGCCGACACCTCGGGGTTGTCGAGCTGCTGCACGATCTTCAGCAGTCGGCGCACGCTGCTGCCGGTGTCGGTGATGATCACCAGATCTCCGATCTGGTCGACGCTGCCCTGCTTGGTCTTGAGCTTGTCGAGCAGCGTGACGATGTCCGCCGCGTTGCCGCTATCGACGCGATACAGCTGGGTGACATAGCGGTCGTTGTTCGGCGCGCGACCGCCGGGACCGTAGACCGGCAAGGTCTTGCCCTTGGCGTCGGCAGTCTCGACGATCTTGAAGTAGTCCCCGGACGGCTCGACCGTCAGACCCATGGTCTGCAGTGCCGCGTAGAACGCTGCATAGGCCTCTTCGACGGTGACGGCCTCGGGCGAGAGAATCGTGACCTTGCCGCCGCGGACCTTGGGGTCCCAGATGAACTTCTGGCAGCTGACACTCATCATCCAGTTGACGAGGTCATCGAGCTCGGCCTCCTTGGGGAGCGTGATGCGAAACTTCGCGCCGCGGGGCTGCTTGCGGCAGACGTTGTGACCCGCCGCGCCGCCTTCGTCGCCCGAGAGTTCGCCGCCATCGTCCTCCTCGCCGCGCGCAGATCCACCGCCGCGACCGCCACCGTCACCGGAGTCGGTCGTGGGGGTCGTGGTGGGAATCGGGCCCTTGGGTGCACCTGTGCCCCGGGTCGGAGCCACCGGCGCCGCCCAAGCGATCTGCGGCAGCGTCAGCGCCATGGTGGTCGCAAACGCGACGATCGAGCGAGCGCTCATTGGATCTGGATCTCCTTGTTGATGGTCTTGCCCTTGCGCTCGATCGTGACCTGAAGGTTCGATGCGCGACGCAATTTTCCGTACAGGCCCATGGCTTGATCGATACCGACGAGGTCTTCGCCGTTGACCGCAATGAGCTTGTCACCGTTTTTGAGGCCGAGCAGCTTTGGCAAGCTGCCGCGGCGGATACCGTAGAACTTGAACCCAACCTCGCCGTCCTTCGCCGGGACGATGCGCGCCTGCTTGGCGAGGCTCATCGGATTGGAGATGAGCGACTCGACGAACGCGCGTTCGACGATGCACAGGTTCTCGTTCGGACAGTTGATCGAGTCCTCGGCACCAGGGATCGTGCGGTCGTCGGCCGGGACGTCTTCTTTGGGCTCGTCCTTGACCACCGGCGCCGCAGCGACGGGCTCGGGGACCACCGCGCCGATCTCGACGTACTCGAGCGCCGCGTTGTTGCGCAGATGGACCAGGCCCTGATCGACGCCGGTGACCACCACGCCTGGGCGAATGACATCGTCGACGCCGTACAGCCCGATCGCACCGCTCTCGGCGTCGTAGACGGTCGCGAGCGACAGCATGGGGTCGCTCGATTCCATCGTGGCCTGCAGCCGCAGCGGCAAGCCGCTACGGACCTCGCCGGGCTGGAGCACGGGACCCACCGGGCGCCCCTGGGCGTCGAAGCTCGGGGTGCGCGGTCCATCGGCGCTGACGCCGGGCTCGGGCTCGACGGGGACGCAACTCGGACAGAACACGTTGAACTTGCGGACCTGCTCGGATGCGCGATCTTTGCTGGCCCGCGAGGAGCCGACCCGCGGCGCCGTGGTGGCCTTGGGGCGGCTAAGATCCGTGAGCTCGGCCTTCTCGTCGTCGTCGAGGTCCTCGCCGTCGGTGTCGGCCCCGTCCGCTTTGTCGTCGTCCTGGGCTACGAGCACAAACGAGCTGCCCAGCTGCGTGGACACGGCGCTCGCGGCCAGGCCTGCGGCCGCCGCGATGCCGAGGGTCTTCACGATCCAGAAGTAGCGGTTGAAGAGCGCTTCCATCGTCGGGGTTCCTGGGACTGCACTCAGTGAAGAATCTCGTCGGGATCGCCGCCGTCGTCGACAGCGCCCGGCGCGGCAGGACCCAGCGGCAGCGCACCACCGACCGCGGTCGAGCGTCGCTCGCCACCTTCGGCGCCGGCCACGAAGCCCGACTCGAGCTTGCGATAGATGGTGCGGGTTGCGATGCCGAGCAGGTCGGCGGCCAGCCGCTTGTCGCCGCGGGTGAACTTGAGCGTCTCGAGGATCATGCGGCGCTCGATCTCTTCGATCGGCGTGCCCACCGAAAACGTGATCTGCCGCCCGTTGGGCGCCTGGGGATCGCGGAGCTCGGCCGGCAGGTCTTCGGCACCGATCCGCGTGCCCTTGCACAGCACCACCGCGCGCTCGACCGCGTTCTCGAGCTCGCGCACGTTGCCTGGCCAGCCGTAGTTGCCCATGGTGTGCAGCGCCTCGTCGGTGAACTGCGTCACGGCCTTGCCGTGCTTGTTGGTGTACACGCGCAAGAAGTGGTCGGCCAGCAGCGGCACGTCCTCGATCCGATCGCGCAGTGGCGGCATGCGGATCGGGATCACGTTGATGCGGTAGTAGAGGTCCTCGCGAAAGTGTCCGGTCTTGACCTCCTCGACGAGGTCGCGGTTGGTTGCACACACCAGGCGAAAGTCGACCTTGAGCGTGCGACCACCCACCGGCTCGACCTCGCCCTCTTGAACCGCCCGCAGCAGCTTGACCTGGACTGGTTGGGTAATCTCGGCGATCTCGTCGAGAAAGAGCGTGCCGGTGTGGGCCTCGACAAACCGACCTTCGCGGTTGCGGATCGCCCCGGTGAAAGCGCCCTTCTCGTGACCGAACAGCTCGGACTCGAGGATCGACTCGGGCAGCGCGGCACAGTTGACGGGAATGAACGATCGCTGCGCGCGGGGGCTGTGCGCGTGGATATAGCGCGCCATCAACTCTTTGCCGGTGCCGCTCTCGCCGAGCAACAGCACCGTCGCGGTCGAGTTGGCGGCCTGACGCGCGACCTCGAGGGTCGCCCGCATGACCTGCGAGTTGCCCACGATCTCGCGATACGTGGCCGCCGCGAGCTGAGCGCGCAGCTTGCTGTTTTCGACCACGAGCGCAGCCTTGTCGAGCGCCTTGCGGACTGCCGCGACCACCTGTGCGCGCTTGAGCGGCTTGGCGATGAAATCGTACGCGCCACGCTTCATCGCCTCGACTGCAGACTCGACGGTGCCGTACGCGGTCATCACGATGACCTCGACCTCGGGCACGATGGCCTTGGCGGCCTTGAGCAGGTCATCGCCGCCCATGCCCGGCATGCGCAGGTCGGTCACCATCACATCGATGCGTTGGCGGCGAAGGACCTCGAGGGCCTCGTGACCATTGCGCGCCGTCACGACCGCAAGGCTCTCTTTTTCGAGCACCTTGGTGAGCGCGTCCACGATGCTGGCTTCGTCGTCGACGACCAGAACGGTAGGTGTCAGCTGCACGGATGTGGCCACAGGGTGCATCGTGAAGGCTCGATTCAGCAAGACCGGCGCCGCGGGATAAGTCCGTGGAATTCTCGGGGGTTGAGCCAAGTTCCCGATGACCCTGGGCGCCGAATTGTCCGCGTGTCTCCGGGGCTTGGACATTCTGTCACACCCTGCGCCTGGACGCTCGGGGTCGAGACAAGCCGGCAGTGACCCGGGTACGCGCCCGATCCGGCGCAGAACCTGGCCAAAGCGGCGCTCGATCAGACCCAGCGCGGGCGCTACGCTCGACGGATCCCGCAGCGTCGAACAGCCCTCGCCGTGGCCATCGGGTGTGGCTCGGGGCGCCACGCCGGGGCGGGTCCGTATCGATTTCCAGCGGCCAGATCCCGCCCTCCTGTGTTGCAGCCGCATCCGGTGTCGAACCCGTGGCGGCGCGCGTGCACCTTCGCAATGCTCGCGTTCGCGGGTTGCTCGGCGCCGGTTGCCTCGGATCTGGCGGGTGATGCCAGCCAAGGCTCGACCACCGAGAGCCGCGAAACCACGCGCGGCGACGCGGGCGACTCGTCGACGATCGGTGGGTCATCGACCACCGACGACGGTGGGGGCTTCATCGTCGAGCCCGACGCTGGGGGTTTGGCGATCGAATGCGACATCTGGGCCCAGGATTGTCCCGCCGACCAAAAATGCATGCCGTGGGCGAACGATCGCTCGGATGTGTGGAACGCGACCCGCTGCACTCCGGTGGACCGCACCGCAGCGCAACCAGGCGACGCCTGCACAGTCGAGGGCTCGGGCACCAGCGGCATCGATGACTGCGAACTCGGTGCGATGTGCTGGGACGTCGACGATGAGACTCTGATCGGAACGTGCGTCGCATTCTGCATGGGCAGCCCGGCGGCACCGGTATGCGTGGACCCAAGCGCTTCGTGCATCCTGGGCAACGGCGGCGTGCTGGTCGTGTGCTTGCCCAGCTGCGATCCGCTGCTGCAGCCATGCCCCGAGGGCCAAGCTTGCTATCCGATCAGCGGTGGATTCGTGTGTGGTCCGGACGCCTCCGACGCGCTGGGCGCGTACGGCGATCCCTGCGCGTTCGTCAACGGTTGTGACCCGGGGCTGTTTTGCGCCGGCGCCGAGCTCGTGCCCAGCTGCCGGGCGGGCGCGTGCTGCTCGCCGTACTGCGACGCCGAGGATCCCGACGCGACTGCGGCCTGCCCCGGTGCAGCCGACGGTCAGCAATGCACGGCATGGTTCGAGGTGGGCGAGGCGCCGCCAGGCCTGGAGAACGTGGGGGCTTGTGCGGTGCCGCAGTAGCTGGCTCGCGGGCGACCGCTCGCTTCCGAGCCACCGATTTGGCTCGGCGGCCGCAAACCGCGACGCGCCGAATGGTGCCAAGATCACCACAGTGCCCCAGACCGCTGCATCGGCCCTCTTGGCGTCCTTGCTGATCGCAGGCTGCTATCAGGGTGTGGCCGCCGACGCGGACTCTGCCCAGGACGGGCCGGCGAGTTTTGGCCCGGTGACGATGGGCTCGAGCACGATCGACCCCGCAACCACCGAGAACACCGCGAGCAACTCCGGCAGCGAGACGGACGCGAACACCGACGACACGGCGAGCACCGACCCGAGCGTTGGCACGTCGGTGGACGCGAGCGGGTCCGATGCGACGGATCCGGTCACCTCCGATCCGGTCACCTCCGATCCGGTCACCTCCGATCCGGTCACGTCCGCGTCGGAAAGCCTGTCCGCGTCCGCGAGTTCCGGCGGTCCCGATCCGGTCTGCGGCGACGCGAACCTCGACCCCGGCGAGCAGTGCGACGACGGCGACGACGACAACAACGACGCGTGTCTCGACACCTGCGAGGTCGCGACCTGCGGCGACGGTTTCCTGTACGCCGCCCTCGAGGAGTGCGACGACGGCAACAACGACCCCGAGGTGTGCGCGGCCGACTGTTCGATCCCGTTCAAGCTCGTGTTCGCGAGCAGCGAGCTGTACGTGGGTAACCTGGGTGGCTTGGCCGGGGCCGACGCGAACTGTCAGACCCTGGCAGACAGCGCCGGGCTGGCCGGCAGCTACCTCGCGTGGCTTTCGACCGACGCCGCATCGCCGTCGACTCGCTTCAACCACTCGACCCTGCCCTACAGGCTCGTCGATGGGACGACGGTCGCCGTCGACTGGGACGACCTCGTCGATGGCACCCTCAACGCCGCGATCGCGGTGACCGAACTCGGCGGTGCAGTCCCGCCGGGTGATACCGGGTGTGGTGGTGCCGACTTCCCCACGGCATGGAGCGCGACGACCAGCAGCGGCGGTTTCTCGGGCAGCGGGAACTGCCTCGATTGGACCTCGATCGATGACTCTGGCGCCTGGGGCCTGGCGACAGCGACCGATGGCTCCTGGTCAGACTGGTGCACCGGCGGCACCTGCTCGTGGCTGTCCCCGTTGTATTGCTTCGGACAGTGAGAGCGCCGGCAGCTCAACGGATCTCGATCCGCTTTTGCACGGTCTTGCCCTTGCGATCGATCGTCACCTCGAGGTTCGACGCCTGTCGCAGCTTCGTCATCAGGCCCAGCGCGTCATCGATCCCGTTGAGTTCTTGGCCGTTGACCGCAAGGATCACGTCGCCGTTGGCCAGGCCGAGGGTCTTGGCGAGCGAGCCCTTGCGTACGCCGGAGAGACGGAACCCACCGTCGGGCGCAGGTGACACGCGTGGAGCCTGCGCGGCGAATTTTCCGGGATTCGCGAGGATCTCGTCGACAAATGCACGCTCGACCACGCACTCGTCGGCCCCCGCGCAGCTGATCGCGTCGAACTCGGGAGCTTCGGCTTTGCCGGGAGCCGGAGGTGCAGCGTCCGGTGTCGCCGCCGCCACCACCGGAGGCAGAGCCGCGCCGAGCTGGAGTATCTCCACACCGGTCGGCGTGCGCAGCTCGACCCGCCCCTGGGCGACCCCGGTGATGACAACACCCGGACGCAAAGTGTCGCCGAGGCCGTAGACCCCGACGATGCTGCGCTCGACATCGAAGATCGTCGCGAGCGAGTCCGCCGAGTACGCGGCCTCCATCGTGGCGTGAAGCCGCAGGGGCAATCGGGTCGCCACCGCGACCACCCCGGGTGCGGCGGGGCCTTGTGCCAAAATGGCTGGACCGGCCGTCGGTGGGGCGCACGTCGGGCAGAACGGATTGTAGCGACCCAGGGTCGCGCCCGCGGCCTGGCGGCCGGATGATCCGCGCCCGCGGGGCGAGCTCGAGGTGTTCGCGAGCACCTCCGGCTCGTCCTCGGCTTCCTCGGGATCGACGTCCGCAGCGTCGCTCTCGAACACGTCCGCGGCGCGATCGAGGATCACCAGCGCGAGGGCGGTGCTCGCCGCACTGCCGGCGAGCGCCGCCGCGCTCGCTACCCCCACGAGACGCAGGATCCAGAAGTGACGTCCGAACAGCGCGAGCATGTGCACGTGCCTGAGCAAGCGCCTCGCCGGGGCAACGCCGCACTTGGATTACGCGCAGTTGCATCGCTCTTGCGGCCGCGGGCCCCGCCACAATGGCACCGGCGGCAGACTGCGCCGCGAGCTGACTGCCATCGCGGCAATCGGTTGGAGCTCCGAGGGCGAACTCCGAAGCGACCGCGGCAACCGTCACCCGCCCAGCGAACGCTTCGTCGCTGCGGTGATCAACCCCAACCGACCGAGCATCCTACCGATCTCCCGGTGATACTGCCGGCGATACACCTGCAAGATATGACCGCCCGCAAAGCGCACCCGATGGGGCCGTCCCCAGTGCTGCCACAACGGATCGACATGGTGCTCGCCCACCAACCCATCGCCCTGCGCAGATACGATCATTCGTCCCGCCCAGGGCACCTTGGGCTGGTGCGACATCGGCGAGTGCAGTGCCCACGCGTCGCGGAACTTCTCGCGGGTCATCCCCGCGGCGGTCGCTTGAGCCCGCACCGGGTCGTTCGCACCATGTTCCCACAGCAACTCTGCGAGTGACGACGGCGGCATGATGGGCACTGCGAACGCGAGCCGCTCGTCGATCGAAGCCAACAGTGCGGTGGTGTAGCCGCCGAGGCTCGAGCCCATCATCCCGATGGCCCCGGGATTGAACGCCGCGATGAGCCCCAGCGCGGTGCGCAACTCGACGGCGGTCTGAACGAAGGCCTCGTTGGTCCGCATCAGGTTCGGCGATGGATGCAGCTCGCCCGAGAAGCGCGCGCGCGATGGTTTGCGAATCCAGTGGAACGGCGCGACGTAGTAGTACACATCGAGGCCGAGTGTCCGGTACATCCAGCGGATTCCGAACTCGATCTCGTGGATCGACTTGGCCCCGAGTCCCCAGCCGTGGGTGACCACCACGGAGGCCGGGGCGCGTTCACGGTGGCGCCACGCGAACAGGTGCGCGGTGTCGAGGTTGTCGTAGCGTCGGTACTCGGACGCGTAGAGCGGATGAACCGGCCGATACGGCGTCGCAAACTCCAGATGCGCGCGGGTCCCGGGGCCCGAGCGCCGCTCCCATCGGGTCGTCACCGCGGGCAAACGAGCCGGCGGCGCAAACAGCCGATCAGGGTCGGCGATGACCTCCGGCGCGGTGTAGCAGCGCAACAAACCAAGGCTGTGCTCGAGCTCCGGGGCCGTCACGAACGGAACGCCGCGGCGCACGAACAACCCCCGCAGCGCGCGGCGGACCACGCCGTCCACATGCCCACCGGCCCACGACGCGAGCCGCTCGCGGCGACCAGCGTTGGGCGCCACCTCGGTGCTGCCCACGGTCGCCAACGTCCCGCGTCTGGGTGTGGTGCCGTCAGCCACAGGCTACTCGCCCCGAACCGGACGGCTCATCAACTGTGCGAGCACAGCCGCGCCCGACGCCTTGCCCGACAAGATCGCCGCCAAGCCGGCGGCGATCGGCGCTTCCATGCCATGGCGCTCGGCGAACGCAGCCACGTGACCCGCGATCGCGGCGCCCTCGACATACGCGCC
>CANLQR010000006.1 GCA_947492135.1 Deltaproteobacteria bacterium
ACCTCAATCAACTCATCGCGACCGGCAAGGCCATGGACGCCTTCGAGAAGTACTACGCCGAAGACTGCGTCATGCAGGAAAATCTCGATCCTCCGCGCACTGGCAAAGCGGCCTGCCGTGACTACGAGATCGGGTTTTTCTCATCGATCGCGGAGTTCAAGCGCGGCGAGATGCTCTCGGCGGCGGTGACCGGCGACCGCTCGTTCAGCGAGTGGGTCTTCGCCTGCACCTTCAAGGACGGCTCTGCGATGGACAACACGCAGGTCTCGGTCCGCACCTGGAAGGACGGCAAGGTGGTGTACGAGCGGTTCTACTACAAGGCGAACTTCACCCCCGCGAGCTAGTCGGAGCGTCCGATCGCGCTCGTCGAGCGCGATCGGGGGCGACGTTGGCTGCACGTGTTGGTCACCCGTCGCCCCCCGTCGCGACCGCCGCGACCGCGGGCGGCCCCCGAACAACTTGCACGGCCGTCGCCCAGGAACGCACGGTGGTACCGGTCACCACTGATTCGCGTTGGGCAAGTTGCCATGCGACCGGCGCAGCAGATCGCAATGGGCTTCGCGCTTGGTATCGCGGCATAGTTCGCATGGGCACTCATGACCGATCGGCCAACCACCCTCCCCACGCAGGCGTTCGCTTTCTCGATGTTGCTCGCGTGCGCGGCAGCCCCGGCCACACCAGGCACCGGCGACGAGGCCAGCGACGAGGCCAGCGACGAGGCGACCGCAGCGAACGACAGCAGTGGACTGGGCGACGCCAGCACGACCGCCGCGCCCGAGCTTGGCCCCGACGACGGCAGCGTCACGTTTTATCGCGATGTTCTGCCGATCGTGCAGAGCCGTTGCATCGCCTGCCACCGCGACGGCAACATCGCGCCGTTTTCGCTCGAGCGCTACGAAGACGCGTGGACCTGGCGAGAGGCGATCATGGCGTCGATCACCGCGGGCACGATGCCGCCGTGGCTTCCCGGTGCCGACTGCAACACGTACACCAATGATCCGTCGCTACCGCCCGACGAGGTCGAAGTACTGGCGGCGTGGGTGGCCGAGCAGGGCCCGCGTGGCGACCTCGGCGACGCACCACCTCCGGTCGAGGTGGAGCCCAGCGGTCTGCCGCGCGTGGATCTGACGCTCGCGCTGCCAGAGCCGTACACCCCGGTCGGCGCCGACGACTACCGCTGCTTCTTGCTCGACTGGCCACTCGATGCGCCCGCGTACGTGACGGGATTTCACGCCAAGCCGGGCAACGCGTCGATCGTGCACCACGCGATCGCCTACAACATCACGCCCGATCGCGTCACGCAGTACGAGGCGCTCGACGCGGCGGATCCCAGTGCCGGCTATCCTTGCTTCGGCGGGCCCGGCGGTGCTGTCAGCGATCCCGGTGCCGGCCTGTGGCTGGGTGCGTGGGCGCCCGGTGGCGGCGCGGCGCCGTACCCCGAAGGCACGGGTCTGGCGATGGCTCCGGGCTCGAAGGTGGTGCTGCAGATCCACTACAACACCGCGGCCGGCGGTGTGGGCAGTGATCAAACCTCCATCGAAATGATGACGGCCACCGAGGTCGAACGCGAGGCGTTCATGATGCTGTGGGCCGACATCGACTGGCTCGGCGGCAACATGCCGATCCCCGCCGGCGACGCCGATGTCGAACATACCTGGGCACTGGATCCCACGCTGGTGATGGACTTTCTCACCGATGTCGTGCCCCCGGATCAGCCGTTCATGATTCACTCGAGTTCGCAGCACATGCACCTGCTCGGGACTCGAGCGCGGCAGGACATCCTGCGCGCCGATGGCTCGAACACGTGCTTGGTCGATATCCCGCAGTGGGATTTCGGCTGGCAATCCGCGTACCGATTTTCGGATCCCGTCCGCTTCGAGCCCGGCGACACGTTGCGTCTGTCGTGCCACTGGGACAACGCCAGCGGAACCCAGGACGTCAACTGGGGCGAGGGCACCGGGGACGAGATGTGCCTGGGCGTCTACTACGTGACGGGGATCTGACGAGCGCCCGCGAGGTCTTCGACTTCAGGCAGTCGCCGGCGGCAGTCGCCGTACGATGCCCTCGAACGAGCGCCCTGCGACCGTCAAGTAGAGCGTACCGCCCGAGATCGCCAGCTCCCAGCGGTTGTTGCGATCGACGGTGGCCACGATCGCGTCGAGCAGCGCCTGCTCGAGCACGTAGATCTCGATCCGATCGCCGTGATGCACCGACTGCTCGACGATCTCGCGGGCAAGCTGCTCGGGGGCTTTCCACGAATAGACCACGATGCGGGCCCCCGACTTGCTGGCCTTGTGCAGCCGGTCCGTCGAAGGCGTACCGACCTCGATCCACGCCTGCAAGTCACCACGCAGGTCGTGCTGCCACAACGCCGGCTCCTCGCCGACCGCGAGTCCCCGGCTGAACTCGACGCCCTCGCCGTGTTCGAGGGCGCGGGCCAGCAGCCGAGCCACGAGGTATCGCTCGCTCTCCGACGGATGCTGGGCAACCCGGAGATCGAGCGAGTCATAGACCCCGCGGTCGGAATCGGAGAGTTCGACTTCGAATCGCCGAACGGTGGAGGTCAACGCCATGGGGGTGCGGCGCTGCGCCCTACCGCATGCCAGTCGCCGTGAGCGCAGTCGCGCCCAAGCAGACCTGGCCGTCGACGACATGGGCCGCCGCAAAGTCGAGCACTGCGGCCCGCAGCTGCTCGGTCTCGGGCTCCGCGAGCGTCGAGATCGCGGCCAGCACCGGCGCGGCGATGCTGCTTTGGATCTCCCAGTACTCGTCGGGAGAGGCGTAGTGCATCGTGAAGGCCTGTTGCTCGACCTTGAACTCATTGAAGCCGCCGGCGTTCAACACCCGCGCGAGTTCACCGGGAGGAGAAAGCCGGAACGCACCCGGTGCGTTCGCCTCGGGAGCCTGCGGCGGTACGAACCGGTTCACCAGCTCCATCAGCGAGCTCAAGAAGGGATTGAGCGCGGGCTCGTCCCACACGGCCACGGCAAAGTGACCGCCGGGCTTGAGCACGCGATAGATCTCTGCGGCGGCGCCGACCGGATTCGCGCAGAACATCAGGCCGAAGCGGCAGGTCACCGCATCGAACGCGGCGTCAGCGAACTCGAGGCGCTCGGCGTCCATCACCAGCACATCGACGTCGAGACCAAGCCGCTTCACGCGACGCGAGGTCGCGGCCTTCATCTCCGGTGACAGGTCCGTTGCCGTCACGCGACCGTTGGGCCCGACGCGGCCGGCCGCCGTCACGGCCGGCTCACCAGTTCCGCACGCGAGGTCGAGCACACGCATTGCCGGAGCGATCGCGGCGGCGTCGCAGAGCCACTGCGAGATCCCGCCGAACTGGGTCTCCAACCAGTCGTGGTGAAGGTCCCAGGCCACCGAGGCCTTCCCCCAGAGCTCTCTTTGCTGCTTCTTCTGTCCCGCGGTGGTTACGTGCACGGGCGAGAGGGTAGCCAGGACCGGCGAGAAGCGCGAGTGCTCGCACCCATGTCGACGCCAGCACGGGCCCCATGGCCCGACAGAGGGGGTTGGTTCACGAGCCGGGCACGCCAGAGGGCCCCGGGCACGCCATGCGAGTGAACGCGAACGCGGCGACCGCTCGCGACCTCGGGGCTCGCGGCCTCGCTCGATCCGCTCGCCTGCCCAACCAAAGTCCGGGTGGGGCCCCGTGCTAGTGTGCTGTGATGCGACGACTTGGGCCCCTGAGTGTGAGCGTGTTCGCCGGAGCCTTGGCGCTCGGCCCCGCGCTGGCCCACGCGGCCTCGCGTGATCCGTTGGCGACGCTCGGACTCGAGCGCGCCGATGGCCGCGTGGTGCAGCCGCCCCGTGAGGGGGCCTGGGGCAGCAGTGCGGGCATCGATCCGCGCACGACCCACGCGGGGCTCGTGCGTCTGCGGGCCGAGGCCGGGCCGTTGTGGGTGAGCTGGAGCTCCACTCGCCAGGCGGCGAACGGGATCATGTTCGCCGGCGTCGACGCTCCCGGGACCGTGATCTCACCGGCGCGTGCCGAGGCCTTCGCGTGGTCCTGGCTCGAGCGTCACCTCGAGATCCTCGCGCCGGGCAGCACGATCCGCGACTTCGCGGTGGTCACCAACGATCTGTCGTCGGGCATCCGCACCCTGGGATTCGCGCAGCGTCATCAAGACACCCCGGTGCTGGGCGGCCAGATCAGCCTGCGCTTTGCGGCCGATCGGCTGGTGATGGTGGCCTCGCAGGCGCTGCCCCACGTGACCCTGTCGCAAGGCCTTACCTCGGCCGAGGTCGCGACGCCCGCTTCGGCGCGCGCGCACGCGCTGGCCCGCGCGCACGCGCTGGCCCGCGCGCGCGCGCTGGCGTGGTTGGACCACGACTTCGCGCTGGGCAGGCGCTCGGTTGCTGCGCCCGCGGTGCAAGGCCCCGACGGCACATTGCTGCTGCCGCTGTGGATCGGCACGGGCTGGACGTATCGCCAGGTCGTCCGGGTGACGGTGGAGAGCCGCGCGCCGCTGGGTCGCTGGGCGGTGTACCTCGATGCTCGCACCGCCGAACCGGTCGCGCGCGAGCAGTTGATGCGATCGACCGCGGTGGTGCGCTTCGACGTGCCCACGCGCCACCCGGGGACGGGACGCTATGACGCCCTCGCGCCGGAGCTCGACGTCGTCCAAGGTGGACAGGGCGCAACCACCGATCTCGCCGGCGAGGTCGCACTGTCGGCCAGTCCAACCGCACTGGATACCACGGTGACCGGGCTGCGGGTCGCCGTGAGCAACGAGGCCGGAGACGAGGCCACCAACACGTTCAACGTGAGCAACGGCGACACCGCCTTGTGGTCGGCCCCCGGTGATGAATTCGTCGACGCCCAGCTCAGCGCGTTCGTGCATGCCTCGCGCGTCAAGGCGTACGTACGCACGCTCGCGCCCGACCTCGCCTGGCTCGACGAGGCCACCGACGTCAGCGTGAACCTCGAAGGCAGCTGCAACGCCGTCTCCAACGGCGATCAGCTGTTCTTCTTGCGTGCGGGTGCGTGTCAGAACACCGCGCGGCTCGCCGATGTCGTCTACCACGAGGCCGGACACTCGGTGCACCGGCAGTCGATCATCGCCGGGGTCGGCGGGTTCGACGTCGCGCTGTCCGAGGGCATCAGTGACTACCTCGCGGCGACGATCGTCGATGACTCCGGCATGGGTCGTGGCTTCGACTACACCGACGCCCCACTGCGCGAGCTCGATCCCGACGGCAGTGAGTGGAGCTGGCCGCAAGACCAGAGCGGTGATCCGCACCTCGAGGGCCGGATCATCGGCGGCACGCTATGGGATCTGCGCACGGCCTTGCGCGCCAAGCTCGGCGACGACGAGGGCCAGTTTCATACCGACACGATCTGGTACGAGTCGATTCGCCGCGCGGTGGACATCCCATCGATGTACCCCGAAGCGCTGCTTGCCGACGATGATGACGGCAACCTCGCCAACGGCACCCCCAATGGCTGCGAGATCAACGAGGTGTTCGAGGCCCATGGCCTGCGCGACCCCAGCCAGCTGACCGATGTCACGATCGACATCGCTGCGATCGAGGCTGGACGCGAGGTCACGGTCGCGCAGTCGCTGCCGCTGTTCGATGACTGTCCAGTCGACCTCGGCAGCGCCGAGCTGCGCTGGCGGTTGCGTGGCGATCCCGACTTCACAGCCGTCGCGATGGTCGTGCAAGACGGCGCCTACGCGGGGACGATCCCCACCCAGGCCTCCGGTGTCGTGGTCGAGTATCAGGTCTCGCTGACCTACTCCAACGGCGTCGTCGCGAACTTGCCGCGGAACCAAGCCGATCCCTGGTACCAGACCTACTTTGGTGGCGTGACGCCGATCTACTGCCTCGACGGCGCCGCGGACCAGGGCCAGTGGTCGTTCGCGGGCAACAGCAGCAGCTGGACCTTCGATGCGATCGCAGGTGGCGGCGGAATCGATCCCGATGCCGCCTACGATGCCGATGGCGTGCAGCTATCGCAGCAGGGCGAGTACGCGCCCAACGCCAGCTCGTCGGCCACCGGCCCGGTCATCGACCTGCGCGGGCGCGACGATGTGCGCCTCCACTATCGACGCTGGCTCACCGTCGAGGACGGCACCTACGATCAGGCGACGATTCAGGCCAACGACCAGCTGCTGTGGACCAATCTCGCCAACGACGAGAGCGGGCTGCATCACATCGATCAAGAGTGGCGCTTCCATGATCTGCCGCTCAATGACTTCCTCGACGCCGGCGAGGTGCAGCTGCGGTTCGCACTATCGAGCGATGGCGGGGTCGAGTTCGGTGGGTGGACCATCGACTCGCTGTGCGTCGTCGAGGTGGTGGCCAGTGTGTGCGGCGACGGCACCACCAGCCGTGACGAGGGTTGCGACGACGGCAACACGCAAGACGGGGACGGCTGTGATGCCTCGTGTTTCCCCGAGGAGCCCAGCGGCGGCGACACGACAGGGGACGACGGCGACTCGACGGGCGGCGACGCAACGGGATCGGGATCGGGATCGGCGTCCGCGACCGGAGCCAGCGCGGAGGCGACGGCCGGTCTCACCACTGCGGCAGACACCGCCTCAGGCCCGACCGAGGGTTCCTCCGGGGCGAGCGAGCCCGGCGAGTCCTCGAGCACGGATGGCTGTGGGTGCCGGGCCGGCAGTCCGGGCTCACGTTGGCTCGGTGCTGGCTTGGCGCTGCTGCTTGCCGGCACGATGCGTCGGCGCCGGTAGGGCTGCGCGGCAGGTCGCGCCCGCGCTTGGCGATGCTCGACGATTGATCGACTACGCCATCGCGACCAGGACGAACGCGGTCGCGGTGCTCATCGCGAGCAGCGGCAGCGCCCAGATCAAGTACAGGTACAGCTGCTCCTGCACGTACTTGCCGAAGATGCGGCGGACGAGATTGAACCGGAACAGCACGAGGTTCACGACCAGGCTCGTCGCGAGCGAGATGTAGTTGAGCCCGAAGAGCCGCGCGACGGTGTTGTCGGCGGCCGACAGCGCGGGATACTCCGCACCGACCGTGAAGTTCAGCGCGATGACGGCGAAGAGGCCGCCGATGATGATGTTCGCAAGCTCGAACGCCTCGATCTGGAACTCGCCGTCGTGAACCTTGTTGAGCCACATCGACAAGAGCGGAATGAACAGCGATGCGAACAGCGGGATGAAGATCGCGGGGACCGTCTTGCCCGACTGCCGCGCGACGTCGAGCGAGATCCAGACGCGCGCGTGGGCCTCGCCGTGCCAGCGCGGCAGCGGTGCGCGCTCGAAGTCGATGAGCCCGAGATCCCAGCCGCCGATCTCGGCCCGCTCGGCGAGTCGCGAGAAGTCGAGATCGTCTTGACGGTAGTCGAGCAGCACGACGTCGGTCGACTCGCGTTGCGCGACCAGCTCGACGCGCAGCTTCTGATGGTCGAACGGGAAGCGCTCGAAATCGAAGTCGGAGAGCAAGCGCGCGCCGATGCGCTGCATCAGCTCGACGCTACCGGTCGGGGAGATGCGCAGGCCCCAGACGTGCTCGGACGGCACCTCGGCGAGGTTCGCGACGACGACGTCCGGCGACCAGATCTCCGCGAGCCGAGCGACCGCCGCGTCGTCGCGCAACTCGACGAACCCACGCGGCGCGAGGTTCTTCGCGTAGGCGAGCCGTGGATCCTCCCACCGCAGGCGCACGTCGATCGTGGCGACGAACTCGCCCTCGTTCTCGTCGATGTCGGCGATCTCGGCAAAGTAGACCCCGACGCGCACCATGATCGGCATGCCTTTGCCGAGCGGCGGAGTGACGCGGTCCGTATCGTCGGCCGCCATCGCCGTGCGGGGCACGACCATCAAAGTCAGCACAGCGAGCACCAACAGCGCCGCCCAACGACGCATCGCGTGGAACGAGTCGCGACTCACGACGGTGTGCCGCCCTTCTGGTCGTCCGCGGCGTCGCGCGCACGGAGGCGCTCGTGCTGCGCCGCAAGCCCGCGGAGTTCGTCGCACAGCGTGTCGACCTCGACCGGTGGTTCCGCCGGCGGATCCTCGGTGCCGATCTTCTCGAAACCCGCGGTCATCACCGCGAGCGGGCGCAACAGGAACCCGCGGACGACGATCTGCACCGTGCCGGCGATCGTGACGATGCCGAACAACGCGAGCAAGGCCTGCCAGACCACCGAACGTCCCGCGGCCGCGCGCGAAGCATCGAAATTTTTCGCGATCGCCATCACCCCGAGCGGCGCACCGGTGCTGCCCCGCAGCGGCACGAGCACGACGCCGTACGGCACCTCGAACGCCTCGCGCGCGTACCGTACCGGCTCCTCGATACGCGCGAGATCATCCGCACTCACCAGCTGCTGCAACAGCTCCCAGTGCGTCGAGTGATACTTCACGTACTTCGCGACGCGATTCTGATCGCCGAACACCTCCGGCGCTACGCCGTCGCGATTGAGCAGGTCTTCCTCGATGAACAGCGCGAGCTCGAGGCCGTACGCGACCTTGAGATTGTCGAGCAGAGGGCCGAACGAGATGCCTACCTCGAAGGTTCCCGCGTGGTTTCCGGATGCGTCGAGCACCGGTGAGACGCCGAAGACTGCGGGCCCGTTGAACGCGATCTCCGCGCCCGCGCGCGCGACGCGATCCTGATTCGTCGACACGACCATCGGTCGAAACGACGACAGATCGTCGTCGAACGTCGCCGGCGCGTGGAGGCGCAGGACCGAGGTCGCGGGCGCGGCGTGGAACTGCATCTGATCGACGCCGTGCTTGTCGCGCTGCACCTCGAAGATCGGTCCGTACTCCGCCTGCAGGCCCGCGCGGTCGCGGGCCGCGAGCAGGCGACCCGTCGCGGGGAGGCCGGCGATCAGCTCCGCGCGGGCGAGCGCCTTCTTGCCGGCGCCCTCGAGGTTGTAGGCGAGGATCGCCTCCATCGAGTCGAGCTCACTCCGCTCGACGGCCTCGGTCAGGCCGCTGAACAAGCGGTTGGAGATGACGGCGGTCAGCAGCAGCACGGCGACCGCAGCGCCTATCAACATCGTGGGGGCATCGCGTCGGAACTTCATCGGCGCATCGATGGTGGGGCACGACCGCAGGGTGCATCAAGGCCCGTGGCGACCCGATCGCGCCGGGACGGAAACCTCGGGGACCGCGCGAACCACGGATCGAGGCCGGGCGCCGTGGCGGGACTTTGAGGCGCGACGAGCACCCCCAACGATGGCCGATTTCAGCGCGGCTTCATCGGTCTACCCGACGACCCTGTGCATGGTCACGTTCGCGGTGTGCTGCGGATCCGACGCGGAGATTCGTGCTTTCGAGAGCACCGTCGACCCTTGGGAGACGTTGCCGAGCGCGGTCTTGATGAGCCGCCGTCGTCCGCTCCGCCCACCACGTGGGCGGGGGCGTTCGCGGCCACCGGTGGACTTGCGTCGCGCGCTCGCGGTACTCGAATGGCGATGTACCGCGACGAACACGGAACCGAGATCGCCGTCCCCGAGCCCACCACCGTGCTCGCCACCACCGAGCGCCAGTACACCGACTTGCGGCTGCCGGGGATCTTGATGGTCTTGTTGGGCCTGCCGCTGATCATGTTCTTCGGGCTGGGGATCTTGATTCTGCGCGGGCTGGTGATGGTCGAGCCCAACCAGAGCAAGGTCGTGCTGTTGTTCGGCCGCTACAAAGGCACGCTGCGCACCCCGGGTTTCTATTGGATCAATCCCTTTGCCTCCTGCAAAGCGGTTTCGCTGCGGGTTCGCAACTTCGACAGCGCCAAGCTCAAGGTCAACGACCTGCGGGGCAACCCGATCGAGATCGGCGCGGTGGTCGTGTGGCGGGTCAAGGACACCGCCCAGGCGTCGTTCGACGTCGAGCACTACGAGTCGTATGTCGCGGTGCAGACCGAGTCGGCGATCCGGACCACGGCGGCCAAGCATCCCTATGACATCGCGCAGGCGGGGCAGGTGTCGTTGCGCGGCGACTCCTCGGAGGTCAACGTCGAGCTGATGGCGCAGCTTCGCGATCGGCTGTCACACGCGGGCGTCGAGGTACTGGAGGTGCGTCTGAGTCACCTGGCGTACGCACCGGAGATCGCCGGGGTGATGCTGCGCAGGCAACAGGCCGAGGCGATCATCGACGCCCGCCAGCGAATCGTGGAGGGCGCGGTGTCGATGGTGAAGATGGCCCTGGATAAGCTGCGCGACGACAAGGTGATCGTGCTCGACGAGCAACGCGCAGCCACGCTGGCGAGCAATCTGCTGGTCGTGTTGTGCTCGGACAGCGACGCCCAGCCGGTGATCTCGACCACCAGCTGATCACGGGGGCGGTGATCACGGCGGGTGATCACGGCGGGTGATCACGGCGGGTGATCACGGCTACGTGGCCGTGGATCGACCGATGGCGTTGCTCTGCTGTCACGTCCCGCCCGCGCTCGCCGTGCGAGCGAAACACACCTTGTCAAAGCCAACGCACCCAACTACTATGCTCGCCTCGACCCCTCCCATGCGCGAGCGATTCACCCATTGGGTGCTGCTCACGCTGGCCTTGGCACTCACGATGCTGGGCCGGCCGGATCGATCGTGCGATCGCGCGCAGGGCGACGAAGAGGCCCTACGGGGCGGTCACGACGATCCTTCGCTGATGAGCGAGGAGCGTCGGACCCCGGGTGTTCGCCGCGGCGCCGACGCCGAGCGGCAGACCAAGCCGAGCGCCGCGGGTGGCATCGCCACCTGGATGGTGCAGTACGAGGATCTCGTCATCCTGGCTTCGGTCACGCCGATCGCTTGGATGGACGGGTCGTCGTGTCGTCATGCCGCGCACGCGTGCACGATCTCGGCCCGCGGCCCGCCCGTCATCGTCGCGTGATCGCGGGCCAATGAGCCAGCGCGCGTGGATCTTGTGATCCACCCCGCGGCTTCGTGGACGCCCGCGCTTGTCACCCACCGATCGATCGGCGCTCGCCGATCCGTCGTGTCGGACTCGATCGATCGCAACACCTCCCGGGTGTTCGCCTTCGACCGAACGCGCCCAACCCGTTCGCGTCCCCCAAAATCCAATGCTCCAGCAGCTCATCCGTCACTGCATCCAGCGGCGACTTGCCGCAATCGTCGTGACGCTCATCGTCGCGGCGTACGGCGTGCACGCCTACCTCCGGACACCCGTGGAGGCCTACCCAGACGTCACCAACGTCCAGGTGGAAGTGGTTGCGCAGCTCGCGGGCCTCGCCCCAGAGGAGATGGAGCGCCAGGTCACCATCCCGCTCGAGCGGGCTCTGAACGGCAACCCGGGCATGATGCAGATGCGCAGCGAGAGCGCGTTCGGCCTCACGATCATCTGGTGCGTGTTCGAGGACGGTACCGACAGCTTTCGGGCGCGTACGCAGACCGCAGAGCGACTGCTCACCGCCGAGGTCCCCGAGGAAGCGTTCGTACGACTCACGCCCGACGCGACCCCGCTAGGCAAGATCTTCTACTACCGCCTGACCAGCGACCGTCATGATCTCTACCAGCTGCGGTCCGAGCAGGAGTGGACGGTCGCGCGCCTGCTCAAGCAGGTGCCCGGCGTGGCGGATGCGCTCGGTATGGGCGGGTTCCTCAAAGAACTGCACATCGAGGTCGACCCGGCAAAGCTCGCCGCCTATGGCCTGACGTTGGCCGAGGTCACCGAAGCGATCGAGCGCTCCAATCTCAACGTCGGCGGCGGCATCCAGCGGCGCGGCGATCAACAGTTCATGATCCGTGCGATCGGCTATCTGACGTCGCCCGAGGACATCAAGGACGTCGTGCTCGAGGTCGAGTCCGGCACGCCGGTCACCATTGGTGACGTCGCCAGAGTGGTGCAGTCGTTCACGCCGCGCTACGGCGCGGTCGGCTACGACGACCAGCGCGAGGTCGTCGAGGGCATCGTGCTGTTGCGGCGTGGCGAGAACCCTGACGAGGTTCTCGACGCCGTCCACGCCAAGATCGCCGAGCTCAACAACCGCGTGCTGCCCGATGGCATGAAGATCGAGACGATGTACGACCGCAGCCTGCTGACCGGGCTGACTCTCGACACCGTCAACGAAAACCTGCTGCACGGCTTCGTGCTCATCGTCGGCGTGGTGTGGCTGTTTCTTCGCAGCATCCGTGGCTCGCTGATCGTCGCGGCCGTGATTCCGTTGGCGCTGCTGACGGCATTCGCTGGCCTGTACACGATCGATCTTCCCGCCAACCTGATCTCGATGGGGGCCATCGATTTCGGCATCCTCGTCGACGGCGCTGTCGTGCTCGTCGAGAGCGTGATCCACGAGGCCAGACACCACAAACCGACGACCAAGCGCGAGATGCTCGGGCTGGTCGGCCGTTCGGCGCTCAAGGTCGCCCGGCCAACGTTCTACGCCATGGCGGTGATCATCGCTGCGCTGATCCCGGTGTTCACCCTCGAGAGCGTCGAGGGCCGGATCTTCCGCCCGCTGGCGCTGACGTACAGTTTTGCGCTCCTGGGCGCGCTGATCTTCTCGCTCACCGTGGTGCCGGCTTTGTGCGCGGTGTTCATGCGGCCCAAGGACGCGTTGAGCAAGGACCCGCGCACGCTGCTATGGCTGCGCGACGTCTACGGCCGCGTGCTGGGGTGGTTGCTGCGAGGGGGCAAGTCGATCGGGCTCGCGCTCGGCGTTGCGCTGTTCGTCGGTGGGGTGTGGACCGCCCCACGCATCGGCACCGAGTTCCTGCCCGAGCTCGACGAGGGCGACGTATTCGTGGTGGTCGAGATGCCACCGTCGATCGGCCTCGAGCGCGGTCAAGACGTGCTCGACGAGATCCGGCATCGCCTGCTGCAGTTCCCCGAGGTCAAGGCGGTCCCCGCCGAGCAGGGACGACCCGAGGACGGCCTCGACAACGAGACCACGAACATGGCCGAGGTATTCGCGCGCCTGTACCCGCGTGAACAGTGGCGGCCCGGCTACGACACCCAGCGGTTGGTCGGCGAGATGCGCGAGTCGCTGTCGGAGATCCCAGGCGTCAAGTTCAACTTCTCGCAGCCAATCAAGGACCGGGTCGAGGAGGCCGTCAGTGGCGTTCGCGGCAAGGTCGTTCTGAAGGCCTTTGGCAGCGACATCGAGGGCCTGCGCACCACGTTGCTGGCCGCCAAGGAGACCCTGGAGAATGTCGAGGGCATCGTCGACCTCGGGCTGTATCGCGACGCGGTTGTCCCCCAGCTGCAGATCAAGCTCGACCGCGCCGCGCTGGCCCGTGCCGGCATCAGCGTCCACGACGCGGCGGCGGTGGTCGAGACCGCACTGGCGGGTAAGGTCACGACCACGATGTGGGAGGGCGAACGGATGGTTCCCATCCGGGTGCGCCTACCCAGCAGCGAGAAGACCGATATCGCCGAGATCGGTGAGCTCACAGTACCCTCGCCCTCGGGGGCACGCGTGCCGCTGCGCGAACTCTCGGAGATCACGCTGGGCGATGGCCGCATCTCGATCCCCCGCGAGGGCAACAGTCGCTACATCGCGTTGAAGTTCAACGTCGAGGGCCGCGATCTCGGCTCGGTTGTCGACGACGCGATTGCGGCGGTCGAGGCCGAGGTCACCGTGCCCGACGGGCAATACCTCGTGTGGGGCGGTGAGTTCGAGAACCAGCAGCGCGCGATGGGCCGCCTGCAGGTCATCGTCCCGGTTGCGCTGCTGTTGGTGCTCATGCTGCTGTACGGAGCGCTTGGATCGGGGCGCAGCGCGGCCACGGTGCTGCTGTCGGCGCCGTTCGCGATGACCGGCGGCCTGTTTGGGCTGTACATCAGTGGCGTTGCGCTCTCGGTCAGCGCCGCGGTCGGCTTCATCGCGTTGCTCGGCCAGGTGTCGCTGGCCGGCCTGTTGGTGATCAGCGCGATCGACGACGAACGCCGCGCGGGCGTGCCGTTGGATCTCGCGATCCGACAGGGCGCGACCACCAGGTTCCGCGCGCTGTTGATGACGGCGTTGCTCGCCATGCTCGGCCTGCTGCCGATGGCGGTCTCCGACGCGGTGGGTTCCGAGACTCAGAAGCCGTTCGCCATCGTCATCGTCTGCGGGATGGTCACGACCCTGTTCGTGGCGCTGTTCTTCGTGCCCGTGCTCTACCGCCTGCTGGCGGCCAAGCAAATGCGCTCCTCCGTGGGCGACGAGATCGACTTCGGCGACCCCGTCGCGCCGACATCCCACACCGAGGTATCACCATGAGCCATCACAATCGAACCCTGTCTCTGGGCCTGCTCTTGTTCGGGCTGCTTTCGGGCGGCTGCAACGTCGGCGCGAAGGCGTCGGCGGAAGACCCCGAGGCCGAGAGCGCTCGGCCCAGCAACTCCAAAGCGGTCGAAAACAACGGCGTCGAGCTGGCGGCCACGTCGCGACAGTTCATCACCGTCGAGCAGGTCGGTTCGCAGAGCAACAAGGTGACGCTACGCGCGCCTGCCCGAGTCGCGTTTCGCGACAGTGCGATCTCTCGCGTCGGTGCTCCGATTCCGGCGCGCGTCATGAAGCTCCACGTCAAGGTCGGGGATCAGGTGAGGCTCAACGATCCGCTCGCGACCCTCGCGAGCCCCGACGCATCCGCCTATCACGGCGAGCTCGCGCGGGCGCGCGTCGAGCTGAGTGCGGCCTCGGCCTCGCTGACGCGCCAGGAGGAGATGATCGCCAAGGGTGTTGGCCGCGAGTACGAGAGGGTGGTCGCGCAGATGCAGGTCCGCGATGCCGACGAGCGGGTCCGCGCTGCCAAGCGCGACGTGGCGCTGCTCGGCAAGAGCTTTGGAGGGACCGTCATTGTCACCTCGCAGATCGAGGGCACGGTGCTGGCCCGCAATGCCAGCGTCGGCGCCCAGGTCGACCCCGAGGGCGAGCCGCTTTTCGAGATTGGCAACCCCAAGGACCTGTGGGTCGTCGCCGATGTGTTCCAGGACGACCTCGCGATGATCCGACCGGGCGCGGTGGTCACCGTGGAGCTCGCGGCGCTGCCGGAGCCGGTGGTCGGTATGGTCACCTCGATCGGCGCGTTGCTCGACACTGCCGTGCGCCGTGCCCCGGTGTACATCGAGCTCGACGGCAAGGATCGCGCGGCGCTGCGGGCGGGGATGTTCGCTCGGGCACTGGTCGAGGCCAGCGATATCGATGGCCTCACGCTGCCGACCGAAGCGGTGCTGATCAAAGATGGCGACCGAACCATCGTGTTCATCGAGCGCAGCGACAACGTGTTCGAGCCGCGTGAGGTCGGTCTGGGCCACTCGTTCCAGAAGCGAGTCGAGATCGTCTCTGGTCTCAAGTCCGGCGAGCGCGTCGTCGTCAAGGGGGCGTTGCTGATCGACGGCGCCGCCAACCAGCTGCTCTGAGCGTCACGCCCCGGTCACCCGTTGGTCGTCATCACCATGGTTCGCCCCCTCTACTGCGTCGTGCTGGGCTTGGCCCTCGCCACGACGCCCACCCGCGCCGTTGCTGCGTCGCCCGCCGCCGAATCCGAAACGGCGCCACGCAATCCCGCCGCCCAGGCGGCATACGATCGCGCGACCGCACTGGTGCGGGACGGCGAGTACTCGGAGGCCGTGGCCGAATTCGACGTTGCTTCGGACCTCGAGCCGCGTTGGGCCGAGCCGGTGCGCGCGCGCGCCGAGGTGTTCGCGACGCTGGCAGACATGCACAAGCCGAGCGAGGCTTTCCTCGCCCAGCGCGCCGACGACCTCCAGCGGCTGATGGTCCTGGATCCCGGCGGCGATGCCGGTGCGCGGCAAAACCAGATCGACACGCTGCGCCAAGACAGCCGTGAAGCGCAGGAGATCGAGCAGCGTCGCCGCAAGTTGACGACGCCGACGTTCATTTTCGGGAGCGTGGCCGCCTCGATCTTGCTCGCCGGCGTGATCCTGTATTCGATGACGACCCGCGAGTTCCTCGAACCCACCGCGTACCGCCAGTACCGGCGGGACCGCGCCGGTATCGTCATGATGGCGGCCGGTGGGGTGTTGCTGATCCCGACGATCACGCTGGGTGTGCTCGTCGGGCGTCAGGCCCGCAACGACGCAGCCACCCGCGCATTCTCGGTACACGCGGGGCGCCACCGCCCGGCGTTGTCCGTCGCCCCCCAGTTTCTCCGTGCCGGCGCCGGCATTGGCCTCCATCTGCGCTTCTGAATCGACGCGCCAAGGCGCTCATCGATGCCCCAAGAGAGTCCCCCGTGAAGCTCCGACCCCGCACGTTCACCTGCCTGGCCCTCGCCGGCTATCTGTGTGCTCCGCAGCAAGCCGACGCGCGAGGCGTCTTTGGTCCGCCAGCGCCGCCAGGCACGGCCGCGACGCCGGCCACGGCGCCGCAACCTGCCCCGGCACCGGTATCGGCAACGGAACCGGGCCCTGCCGTCACGCCCGTCGATCCGCACGAGCCTGCGTCGCCCGTCGATGATGGTGAGCACGAGTCGACGGTGTCGCTGGTCGACGTCTTCGCGCTCCTGAAGAAGAAGAGCCCACGGTACAAGGTCTACGAGGCCGACGTCGAGGTCGCCAAGGCCGATGTGGTCGCCGCTCGGGTGCTGCCCAACCCGGTGCTCCAACTCGCGATGCTCTACCTGAACGTCGGGTTCAACCAGAACGGCGTCGCGACCTACTACGCCAACGCAACGCTACCGCTGCTGGTCGCCGGACAGCGACGCATGCGGGTGAAGACCGCGAACGCCGGCGTCCGCTCGGCCGAGGCCGGGCGCGAGCTGAACTACCACGAGCTTGCGCACGAGGCCCGGTCAGTGTTCGTCGAGATGCAGGCCGACCAGGCCCGACTGTCGACCTACGACTCCGCTGTGGCCGATCTCGCTCGCCTGCAGGCGCTCATCGCGGCACGACGAGCCTCTGGGGTCGAGACCGACTACGACATCCTGCGCATCGACGTCGAGGCCGCCGCATGGAAGGCCCGCCGCGTCGAGGAAGAGGCCGCGGCCCGCGACGCGGCCGGCCGCTTGGGGGTGATCGTCGGCGTGCCCGACTGGAATCCGCGCGCCGAGGGTGCGCTCGAGACCATCGGTGTTCGTGGCAAGGGCGACACGCTGTGGCGAGAGGTCGAGCGCACGCAGCCGGCGGTTGTCGCCGCCATGCGCAACGAGGCGTACTCGAGTCAGTTGATCGATCTCGCGAAACGCGAACGCTGGCCGGTGCCTTCGATCACGATCGGCACCGTCGCGATTCAGAACTACTACTCCATCTCGACCCAGGCTGGGATCACGGTGCCGCTGCCGGTGTTCGACTGGGGGCAGGGCCTGATGGCGCGGGCCAAAGCGAACAACCGCCGCGCCCGCCTGGAGAAGGAGGTCGTGGTCGCGACCTCGCACGCCGAGCTCAAGCGGGCGCTGCGGTTGCTCGCGCACCACCGCCACGCGCTGGTGTCGTTCGACAGCGAGATTGTCGCGAAGCTACCGGGATTGGCACGCATGGCCGAGGACAGCTTCCGCGCCGGCGAGGCTCAGCTCATCGACTTGATCGACGCCACCCGCACGAGATTCGAGATCGAGCTGACCCGCATCGACATGCTCGAGCATGTGGTGCAGGCCGAGATCGACGTCCTCGCCATCACGGGACGCATCGAGAGCAAGGACGGAGGTTGAGCATGGCCAATCGAATCACCACGTTGTTCGCGCGGGCTGGTCGGCTTCGCGTCGTCGCCTCCGGCGCTGGTCTGTGGCTGATGATGGGCGCCTACTGCGGCCTCGCGGTCGACTTCACCGAGACGTTCCTCATCACCGACAGCGTGGATCGCATCGAGATCGACGTCGACGACGGCAACGTCGACGCGGTCGCCTACGACCGCGAAGCGATCCTTCTCAAGCGTCACACGTTTGGGTACGAGCGTATCCTGGGCGTGCCTGACTTTACCGTCGAGGATGGAGTCATCCGCTTCGAGGCTCACTGCAAGAAGCAGGGGGTCTGCACCTTCGACCACCTGCTCGAGCTGCCCCTGGGGATCGGCTTCGACATCACGATGCTCGATGGGCGTATCGACCTCGGGTATATCGACGGCGCGATCGCGGTGGCGCTCGAGACCGGCTACTTCAGGGGTGTTCAGCTCGGTGCGACCCAGTGCACGTTCACCGCCGAGTCTGCCGACGCCGATCTCGAGTTTGCGGTGGTGCCCGAGTCGGTGACCGTGGAGTTGGACGACGGCGAGGTGTACCTGACCGTGCCGACCGGCGCCTATCGCTGCGACTTCGACGTGCCCGGCGAGGCCGTGCTCGACGGCACCGAGATCACCTGCGATGACGCCGCGACCTCGACGCTTCGCGTGAAGCTCGGCTCCGGCACCCTCACCGTCACGGGGACGGCACCGTGAGTCGGTCGACAGCGAACCTCTGGTACGCGGCGCGCGCGGTGCCCGTGGCACTGGTGCTCCCGATCCTCGGCGGCGCCGGCATCTGCGGCAACGTCCTGGTCGACATCACCCAGCGCGAGCTGATCTTGGACCCGGTCGCCGCGGTGGACTTCGCGGTCGACAGCGGTGCGGTCGAGATCTATGCGTTCGATCGCAATGGAATCAGCCTTTTCTACTACATGACCGGATCGCTGCGCGTCATCGGTGACGTCGGCTACGCGTTCAACGGCGACACCCTCGAGGTGACCAGCGTGTGCGAGAGCGATGGCTTTTGCAACGTGAACTGGTCGGCGGAGATCATGCGCGGCACCGCGGTCGACGTGAATTCAGGCAACGGTGACGTCAAGGTCATCGGCGTCGATGAGGTTCTACGTGCCGAGGTTGCGGGCGGCGGCTTCGAGGGTGTGGGTCTACGCGCGCCCGAGCTCGAAGTCACGGTCGACGAGGGCGACGTTGAGGTGGAGATGGTCGAGGCGCCGACGCGGGCGACCATTGCGGTGCACGCCGGAGAAGTCACGCTGACGCTGCCGCAGGGCACCTATCGCTGTGTGCTCGACACCGCCGATGGCAAGATCGAGACGACTGGCGTGACCTGCGACGAGATGGCGACCGCAGTGATTGAGGTCACCATCGAATCCGCAGGCGACATCAAGCTGCTTCCAGGGGAATCACCATGAAACACGACACTGTGTGGGGTCGCGGCTGGGCGCGACCGTTGATGCTGCTCGCGACACTTGGCGCCGGCGCACGCTCGGCTAGCGCGCAGGCCGGTGATCCGTCGGGCGTGGCCCTGGGGTCCCACGGCGAGACCGTCGGGGTGGGCATAGGCCGCGACGGCGAGACCGTCGTCGCCATGGTTCGCGACGGACGCGGCGAGCTGGTGCGGCTCGACGACACCGACGACCTCGTCGCAAGCGTCGCCTTCGAGGTGGCGATCGAGGATCTGGTGGTCGATCCGGCGATCTCGAGGTCCACCGTGCTGCTCGCCGACGAGGTGGTCGTTCTCGATGCCGCGCTCGCGATCGAGTGGCGGGCTCCGCTGGGCGGGGACTGGGCCATCGGACATCTCGCCGTGGGCGAGCACGGCACGGTCGCGGTCGTCACGGACACGACGCTGCGCACGTTCACCGCCACCGGACAGGCGATCGGCCGCGTCGAGCTCGACTTCGATGCGACCGCAGGCGTCGCGGTGTTCGACGCCCAGGATCTCGTCGTGGTCGGTGGAACCCGGCACGGCCGCGCGTGCGGGGTCGCGATCGAGGACGCAGCGTTGGTCGCCTTCGACGCTTCGGGTACCGCCCAGTGGGACGCGTACGCTGGGGCCGTGCAACAACGCGGCTGTGAAGCTGCGCTGGCCGACACTCGCCTGGTCGACGTGTCGCGAGGCGACGATGGGGAGCTCTACGTGCTCGGCGAGGCGCAGGGTGCCGCGGACGGTCGACTGTTCGACGCCCGCGGGCTCGCGCAAACCCGCGTCGAGCTCGACACCTGGACGGCGGCCCCCACGGTTGCGACTGCGCGCGTTGCTTACTACGCCCGCTTTGCCACGACCGGCGTGCCGGTGGTCGGCCAGTACTTCGGATTTGCCCAGGAGTTCTCGACGGTGCGTGCCGACCGGATCGCCGCGGACGTCGCAGGCAATGTGTACTTCACCGGAGCGACGACCCACACGCCCCTGGGTGACGATGCGAGCGAAGAGGTCGGAGGCGCGATTGGCTTCTATCAGGGGATCTCGGCGGACTTCCGGGCCCGCCGGATCTGGCAGGACCTCGAGGTCGACGATCTTGCGGGCGCACCGATTCGTTTCGCAGTCGCTGCCGACCGTGCGATCGCGATCGCCCCCGCGGTGCTCGGGGCCGACGCCGCCGATGGCGTAGCCAAGGGTCCTTCGATCCTCGTGCTGCCGACCGAGCCCGACGCCGGCAAGCCTGGTCGTCGGCCCGATCGCGACGATGTCGGCACGTTCGGCTACGAGAGCGGCATATCGGGGGCTGATCCCTCCTGCTATTGCGATGCGCAGCGCAGCACCCCGCCCGCCACGTGGCTGGCGGGGCTCGTGTTCGCCGGGTTCGCAGGCCGACGCCGGCGCCGATCCAATCGCGTCGGGTGATCCGTGCCGGCTTCGTTCGTCGCGCTAGCGCTGCTGTTCGCTCCTGCACCGCCCACCGTGGCGACCGACGCACCCGACCAGACCAACGGCACCTTCACCGTCGCACCCGGTGCGTGGCAGGCCGAGCTCGGACTCGATGCAACCCTGCCTGGCAGCGGCGCCGTCGAACGACAGGTGAGTCTGCACCTCCCGACCACCTTGCGTGTAGGGCTGAGCCCCCGCGTCGAGCTGCGGCTGTTCGACGGCGAGCCGCTGTGGCGCGTCGATCCCAACGACCGCGTGGGTGGTGACACCGCGTTCGGCTTCAAGATCCGCTTCAACGATCTGCACGAAGGCAGCCGTCGACCGTCGTTCGGCATCCAGCCCTATGTGTCGTTCCCGACCCTCCGGGTCCTGCATGACCTCGAGTCGGCCGCGCTGGGCACGGTGCTGCTGTGGACGCAACCGGTGACCCGGTGGCTCGTGTTCGATGCCAACCTCGGACTCGAACTCGGTATCGACCGCGGCGCCATGCCGCTGTGGACCTTCGCCGCGATCTCGGCCCAGATCACCGCGTCACAGCGATGGATCCCCTACGCGGAGCTGTACACCGACGTGCCCTGGCAGCGCGCAGACACGCTCGAGCTTGGTTGCGACGCGGGCTTGGTGGTCGTGGCGACGCGGCGGTTGGCGTTCGACGTCGCCGGGCGTGCGACGTTGCTCGCGCCGGGTCCCGACTACGGCATCATCGCCGGGCTCGCGGTGCTGCTCGCGGACGGTCGTCGGTGGCGGCGGCATCGCCGGTGATCTCGTCGGCGGGAGCGCCAAGGCGGCCGCCTGCTCGTCAGGCCAGTCCGCGGGCACGACGTACAGCGCGCGAACCTGCGGGTCGGCGCTGTCATCGGCGAGATCGGCCGCGCTGTCCCACGATCGTCCCACACCCACGAGGCTAGCCGATCACGGTGCGGCCCGGAGTCGCCGGGCCGCCGTTCCATCAGCAGTCGTCCTCACTGCCCGTTGTCGTGGCAGCCCCAGATCTCCATGCGCAGCTGCCAGCCCCAGTCGGAGCAGACCAGGCACGTGTCGTACTCGCCACGCTCGACGATCCAGTAGGCACCCTGGGTCAGCGCGAGGTGCTGATCCTCGGGGATGATCTGCTGAGCGTTGAACAGCTGGTCGTCCCCATCGAGCGCGAGGACCGACGGCAACAGATTGCTGATCACACCGACGGCATCGAAGACCCAGCCGGAGTCGCCCGCGACGCCGCCGGCCATCTCTGCCGCATCGCCGATGGCCTCGATCAAACCGTTGTAGATGGTCAGGTCGTCGGACTCGATGCAGTTGTACGTCAGCGCCAGGTTGCCCTTGGGTGCCGCGAGATCCATTTGACCCCACACGATGCCTTCACCGAGCGCGAACTCGTGGTTGGCACCCTGGTCGAGCGCGGGCGTCACAGGCGTGAGTCGCAGCTCGGAGGTCTCGGTCCCCTCGGAGGTGATCAAGCAGTAGATCGCGTCGTCGGTGGTGTCGTCGTAGTCCTCGACGACGGTCACCTGGGCGACGCGCACCCGCAGTCGGGGGTTTTCGCAGGGTTGCTCGAGTCCACCGTGCTGCACTGCACCCTGGTCGGCCAGGGCTGCGGGACTGCGTCGGGGCTCGGGGAACGCCTGGCGATAGGTCCTCGCATCACCGAGCCCAGCCTGCGCGAGCTGGCGTCGCAATGCGGCGGTCGGCGCCGGGTTTGCAGCGAACGCTGCGCGCACCTGGGCGACGAACGGGTCTTCGCCCTCGACCGGCTCGGCCAACGCCGCCACCAACACCCGCATGCCGGGCCGCGCCTCCTGCACCTGGGCGACGATCGTGGCGAAAGCCTCCTCGGGGCTCACGTTCATCATCACAATGTCGTCGAGCGCGTCGGCGTGCGTGTCGATCACCGGGGGGATCTGCGCGCCCTCGCAAGACGGCGCCGAGGTGCAGGGCACGCACTCGCCACAGTCTTCGGGGCAGGTGTTGCAGGTCTCGTCGTCGGCGCAGGTCAGGTCGCCGCAAGGATCGGGCTCGCCGGTGGTGGGCTCGCCGGTGGTCTCGGCGGAGCCGGTGGAATCCGCGGAATCGGAGACGCCGATGCACTCACACTCGCTGAGCGCGAGGCCATCGGGCTCACACACCTGCAGGCCGTCGCCGCCGCCGGGGCATTCACACGGGCTCTGCACGCCCGGCAGACACATCATCGGTGGCTCGCCGGTCTCTTCGGCAGGCCCGGTGGTCGTGATGTCGAACGACGTCATGGCGGGGTCGTCCTCACCCCCGGCACAGGCGGTCACAAAGGCGAATCCAACGAGTAATGAGAGGCGATGGGAGTGCATTGGAACTTTTCCTGGGCTTGGGCGGACTTCACCCGAACAAAGCGCGATGCGGGGGACCACGCGGGCTGACTTCAGTCAGTGACGTCAGAGCGCGGCCGGTTCAGCGGACCGCGACACTATAGCGTGCGCTAGCGGCAAGTGGGCATTCCGTGTTCCCCGGGTGCGCCAGCGGCGCGTCGGTGTTCAACGCGCCGAGCGCGGAATGCAGCAAGAATCGGGGTAAGACACCTCGGCATGCGCGCGATCCGATGCCACGAGCTCACCGGCCCCGCGGGGCTTCGCGTCGACGAGATCGACGATCCAACCGCGGGCCCCGGCCAGGTCATCATCGACGTGCGCGCCGCGGGTGTGAACTTCCCGGACGTGCTCATCACTAGCGGCAAGTACCAGTTCAAACCCGCGCTGCCGTTCATTCCCGGCGGTGAGGTCGCTGGGGTCGTGCGCGAGGTGGGCGAAGGGGTCACTGGCATTGCTGTCGGTGATCGCGTGGCCTCGACGATGCTGTTCGGTGGATTCGCCGAGCGGGTGAGCTGCCCGGCCGCCGCGGTGTTTCCCCTGCCCGATGAGATCGCCTTCGACGTCGGCGCCGCGATTCTGGTCGCCTACGCGACGACGTTGCACGCCTTGGTCGACCGTGCACGACTGCGCGAGGGCGAGACCCTGTTGGTCCTCGGTGCCGCCGGCGGCGTTGGGCTCGCTGCCATCGAGCTCGGCAAGTGTTTGGGCGCCCGCGTGATCGCGGCCGCGTCGAGCGAGGCCAAGCTCGAGCGTTGTCGCTCGCGCGGTGCCGATGACACCATCGACTACAGCCGCGAAGACCTGCGCGGGCGGGCCAAGGTGCTCGCGCCGGCCGGCTTCGACGTCGTCTACGATCCGGTTGGCGGCGACCATACCGAGGCTGCGATCCGGTCGCTCGGCTGGGAGGGCCGGTTGCTCGTCGTCGGTTTCGCCAGTGGCACAATCCCGAAGATCCCGACCAATCTCCTGTTGCTCAAGAACTGCCAGGTGATGGGGGTGTTCTGGGGCGCATTCGCGATGCGCGAGCCGGCCCGCAACCGCGAGCACATCGAACGACTCCTCCAGTGGATCGTCGAGGGCCGCGTGCGTCCGCACATCGATGCCGCGTTGCCGCTCGAGCGCGCCGGCGAAGCGCTCGAACGACTCGCGCGCCGCGAGGTTCGCGGCAAGCTGGTCCTGGTGCCGTGAGGCATGACATCGGTGCCCGGCGCCATGGCGTCGGCGTCGCAGCCGAGGCGTTGGTCACCCACGCCACGCAGGAGATCAGGGCGGCTCGGACTTGGCGACTGACTTGCACTGGGGTGTGATCCTGGGTTGGTTGGGTTTGGGACGAGCGTCCCGGTGGGTTCGAAAAGCAGGTGGAAAATGATGGCTACGTCCAAGATTCTCGATGTCTCGCGGTGGAATCTGTCGGTCTCGCTGCTGGCACTTGCGGCGTGCGGCCCGGTGATCCCCGGTGCGGATTCCGGCGATGATGCGTCGGAATCCGATCCGACCCAGCCGAGCGACCCCAGCGATCCCAGCGACCCCAGCGGTACAGAGACACCGTCGGATTGTCAGGACGACAGCGACTGCCAGGGCTACGGCTACTCGTGCGTCAACGGCATGTGCGAGTACAACTGCTTGGGCTGCTGCGGCTATGGATTGGTCGAGGGCGACGATGCGTTCCGCTGCTCGCAACCGTACTACTACTGCTACTCCGATGCTGAATGCGGGCCGGGCGAACAATGCGATGACGGCTACTGCGTCAGCGAGCCTGCCGACTGCGCAGACTTGCCGCAGTTCAGTGGCGAGCTCTCGCTGGCGTTCTCCGAGGGCGGGCCGGTCACCAAGCTACTGTACGCGGATGCCTCCACCGAGGGTCCCGATCAGCTCATCATCGTTCGCGATGACCAGCTGATCGGAAGCGACGGCAGCCTGCTCGTACAGGCCAGCGGGCCGGTGCTCGACGCCATCGCGATCGACTTCGACGCGGATCTGCAGCTCGATCTCATCACCGCCACCTCCGGCGATTCGCCAGCCATCACGGTGTGGCGCGGGGTCGACGGTGGCTTCGACGCGATCCCGCTCGCCAGCGTGCCGAGCTTGGGCACTGGGCTGGTCGCGGGCGACTGGCACGGCGATGGCGTGCTGGATCTGTTCGTACTGACGACCTCGGGGATCGAACTCGTCGCGGGGATCGGCGCCGGCGCGCTGGCCGAACCCACAGTGCTGCGCCCCGGTGTGGTCAGCCGCTTCACGACGTTCGACGTCGATGGCGACGCGCGCTCGGACCTCGCGGCACTCACCGACACCGGTTTCGAGCTCGTGCTGGCGGCCGATGGCCTGATTCGTCCGCTCACCCAGCCCATCGGCCCGTCCGCCGCGCTCGCTTTGTTCGCCAATGACTTCGATGGCGATGGCTGGGGCGATCTGGTCTCGGTCGTGCCCGACTTCAATCTGGTGTCGTGGTCGGGTCCGTTGCTCGGTCCGGTCGATCCGCTGACCACGGCGCACGACGGCGTGGCGATCGCGACCGCAGCAGGAGACATCGATCTCGACGGTCGACCCGACCTCGCCGTGACGCGCGCCGATGCGATGGTGTCGGTGCTCTTTGGTGGAATCCCGGATCGCCTCGTGTCTGAACAGCCGTTCGCGTGCGAGCGGGCCTCGCAGATCTCGCTGATCGCCACCGCGGTCGCGATCGGCGATCACGACGGGGATGGTGACCGCGACCTCGCGATCTCCGACGGTGCGAGCGTGAGCATCGCGCTGCAGTAGCTCGCCTGATTCTGTGGCACGCTTGGGTGATGCTCAAGCGGCTCGCATCGTGTGCATTGGTCGTGGTCCCCATGGCCTGCCAGGATCCCCTGCTGACCCCGGGGACGACGGCGTTAACGGCGGAGAGCGGCGATGCCGACTCCTCCGTCGGCATGATGACCTCGGCAGCCGACAGCACCACCAACGGCGACGGTGTCACGACGACGACCACCACCGCGGACACCACGTGCGCCGCCCCGTGCGAGTCGACCGGCGAAAGCTCGACCACCCAGACCTCGGTCGACACCACCGGCACCACGACCACCGCCGACGACAGCAGTAGCTCCGGCGTTGCCGAGGAGACCACCGACACCGGTGTGGACCTGTGTGGCAACGGAGCGATCGATGGCAACGAGGAATGCGACGACGCCGGCGAGTCAGCCGTGTGCAACGCCGACTGCAGCTTTTCGATGTGCCCAGACGGGGTGTTCAACGCCAGCGCGGGCGAGGAGTGCGATGCCGGCGGCGAGTCCCTGGCCTGCGACGGCGACTGCACCTTTCCTGTGTGTGGCGATGGCGTCGTCAACGAGAGCGACAATGAGGTGTGCGACGCGTCCGGCGAGTCGCCCACGTGTGACGCCAACTGCACCCCAGTAGAGTGCGGCGACGGCACCCAGAATCTCGCTGCCCTCGAGACCTGCGACGACGGCGACCTCGACTCCGGTGATGGCTGCTCGTCGGCCTGTGTCATCGAGGGCGACTTCGGTGGCGTGTGCCGCATCGTCGACGGCCGGCAGTGGTGCTTCGACAACGACCACTGCGGCGAGGCGTGCAACGACGTGTGCGGGCGGCTAGGCCTGACCATCGAGCCCAACGACGCGACGTGGTTCGGGGCCCAGGACTCTGCCTTCGAATGTCAGGCGATCTCGGACGCGTTTGGGGTCAACGCGCCGGTGAACTTTGGCGCAGATCCTCTGGCCTGCCTCGAAGATGGTGGGCTCTCCGCCCTGACCGGTGGCGGTCTGACCGGCGCGCTGACGTGCTCGTCCGATCCCGCGTGCCCCGCGGCCCACCGCAACGACATGAATGACATCGGCACCGGCTGCGACCTGCCCGATGCCCGGCGGTCGGTGTGCCTTTGTGCCGGTGAGTTCTGCGGCAATGGTGTCGTCGAGGGCGCAGAGGTCTGCGACGACGGCAACCAGATCCAAAATGATGGCTGCACGACCAGCTGTCTGACCACGCCACCGACCTGTGTGGTCGTGAACAATCAACAGTGGTGCTTCGACAACGAGGCCTGCGGCGAGGCTTGCAACGACGTGTGTGAGGCCCTCGGATTGCCGCTGGGCATCAGCGATGACGAGTGGCTGGCCGCGCAAGACACGGTCGAAGAATGTCAGGCGATCTCCAACGCCTTCGGGGTTTTCGGTGCGATCCAGCTCGGGGCGTTCACGTACGCGTGCATGGAGGACTTCGCGCTCGCCGACCAGGTGGGAGGCGGCCTGACCGGAACCCTGTACTGCTCGACCGATGCGGGCTGCCCCGGTCAGCACCGCACGAACATGGACAACCTCGGGCAGGCCTGCGGCGACGCTTCGGCGCGGCGCTCCATCTGTCCGTGCGGCTGATGCGGCGCGGCCGCTAGAGCCCGAGCGTTGCGGCGATCGCCGCGAAGCGTGCACGGTCACTCGCGGACGGTCGGTCGCGCGCGTTTGCTGCGGCGTACAACGTGCGGGCCTCGTCGAGTCGGCCGTGCAGACCGGCGAGCAGCGCGTCGATCGTGTCGACGAGGTCGCGCCGCTCGAGCGGCGTGCAGGCCTTCGCCCGCTCGGCGTCGGCGAGCGCGCCCTGACGGTCCCCTTGCCGCAGTCGAAGCTCAGCCCGCAGCTCGAGCGCGACCGCACAGGTGTGGCCGGTGGCGACGGCAGCTTCGATCGGCGCTTGTGCCTGCGCGAGCTCGCCGGCGGCCAGCGCGAGCCGCCCGAGGTTCTCGTCGTGGATATGCCAGGTGCTGACCTGCTTCATGCACTGCCACAACGCCGTCGCGCGTTCGATGTCGCCCTGGTGATCGGCGAGGCGTGCGAGCACGGTGAGCGCGTAGGCATCGGACTCATCTTGCTCGTAGCAGGTCGCGACCAGCCGCGTGGCGAGCTCGCGGTCGCCGGCGGCCAAGGCGGTGTACGCGAGCTGACCAAAGTCGTGCGGGCGTCCGCACTGCGCCCGTCCGAAGGCTTCGGCCTCGGCCCCCCGCGCGAGCTCGATCAGGCACTCGAAACGCGCCTCCTCCCAGCGCCCGAGTCTGCCATCGTCGTCGAGCTCTCCCGCGTCGGCCGCGAGCGACGTCGCGAGGGTCAGCGCGTCGTGCCAGCGCCGGTTGGTGGTCGCGATGCGATAGTCGAGCGGGCGGCGCCGAGGTCCACGGGATTCCGGCGGTAGAGTCTCGCACCACGCCTCGATCGCCGCGACCGCATCGGGATCGCGCCGCATTCCCAGCAGCGCGTGCACGCGGTCCGCAAGGGTTTCGGGATCCGCGGGGCACGGGCCCAGCACCTCGAGGGCCTCGGCGAATCGACCTCGGCGGTTGAGTTGACGCGCAAGCATGCGTCGGGGCGCGATCCGATCGGGAGCGGCCGCGATCGCCTTGGCAAACAGCGCCTCGCCCGAGGGCTCGTCTGCGAGCGACGCGTCCATCAGATCGTCGGCCTCGTTCGCAAGCACCCACGGGTCCTGGGGCGCGAGTTCGGACAGCCGCGAAAGCACAGCCACCGCCGCGCCGGGCGCCCAGATCCGCTCGAGCAGGAGCCGTGCGTGCGCGCGCGCGACCGCGAGCTCGCGCGGATGTTCGGTGGCGAGCGAGCCGAGAAAGTCGTGGGCAGTTCCGGCGCCTTCGGCGATGCGGATCACCTCGGTGACGCGGTCGAGTTGAGCCTCGGTCAAGGCCCCCGATCGCGCAGCACGGCGCAGAAAGCCCCCGCCGTCACCCGCGTGGCCGGCCGCCGCCAAGACGTCGCCCAAGCCGAACATCGACTCGGGTGAGCTGGCGATCCCCACGCTGGCGGCCCACGCAACGATGGCCTCGTCCCAGCGTCCGGCTGCGGACAAGGCCTTGCCGATCTCGCGATGTGCCCACGCATAGGTCGGCCGTTTCGCCAGTGCCTTGCGCAGATCGACGAGGCCGTCTTCGAGCTGGCCTCGTGCACACTTGGCAGCACCGCCAATCGCCAGCGGGGTCGGCGAGGCGGGGTCGAGCTCGGCAAGTCGTGCGCAAGCGGCAAGACAGGCCTCGTGGCGGCGGTGATTGTAGGCGAGGTCGGCCAGGCCCGAGAGCAGGTACGTATCGTCGGGCCGTTGCTCGCGAAGCGTCTCGAGCCCGGCGATCGCTTCGTCGACTCGACCCGCGCGGGCCTGGAGCTTGGCCCGCTCGATGCTGAAGCCGGTCACCCCAGGCCGCAGCTCGAGTGCCCGGTGGTACGCCTCGATCGCCTCGGCAAGACGTTCGCTGCGCGCGAGGATCCGAGCGTGAACGTGCCAGTTGAAGGCGTTGTCGGGCGCCATCTCGAGCGCGCAGTCGTTGAGCAGCGTGGCCAGCGACTCGTCGCCGGCATCGAAGGCGAGGTCGGCGAGATTCTCGTTCGAGCGGACGTGGCCGGGGTCGCGCCGCAGCGCCTGCTCGAAGGCCTCGCGCGCTGCGCCTCGATCGCCCCGCGCCAGCCCGCAATCACCGATCGAACACCAGTTGCCGGCGTCATTCGGATCGCGATCGCGCGCGCGCTCGAACGCCGCGAGCGCCTCATCGGTGCGGCCCTGGGCGTCACGAACCTGTCCGAGAAATTGCTGCGGCCACTCGTCGTCGGGCCACAGCCGCAAGATCGCCGCCAGGACGCCTTCGAGCGCGCGAGCGTTCGCGTCGTTGGGCGCCTTCTGGTTGCGGCCGCGCGCCCGCACGAACCGCAGCACCCACGCGAGTTCGTACGACTCGTGCAGCGCGATGGCTTCGTCGACGAGGCGCTCGGCGTCCTCGTCGCGGCCCTGCTCGTGGGCCTCCCAGGCGAGGTCGGTCTTGGTCATGTACGCGCACTCGATCGCGCCCACGCGATCGAGCGTCGCGATCAGATCGGCGCGCGTTGCCGGCACGGCCACCAGGGCCCCGTGATTCGAGAACTCGCGGAGCTTGGGCAGCTCGTCGTAGCCGGTCTCGCGGACCTCATGCGTCATCGGGTCTTGAACCTCGAGGATCTCGCGACCGTCGTCGTAGCCGATCGCCACGGCAACGTGCCGAGACGTCGAGTAGTCCTCTTCGAGGATCACCGGGATTCCACCATCGAGGATGGCCTTGAGCTGGTCGAGGTCGGCCTCGATGCGTCGGGTGTGGAAGCCAGCCGCCTCGACGAAGGTACGCATGCGATGGACCGGCGTACCGCCGTCGGGATGCTTGATCTCCCGAGCGACGGCGACCTGTTCGGCGCTGGTGCCGAAAAATCGCAGGCACAGCTCGACCGACGCGGGCCCGCAGTGGTTGTGCAGCTGCGTGACCGAGGGAAAGGCCTGGAGACGGGCCCGGGTTTGCCGGCCGGCCCCGAGCTTTTCGAGCAGGCGCGCAGCCGTACGCGCCGCCCAGTCGCCGGTGCCGGTCGTGGCAATCCTCGTCCACGAGGCGCGGGCCGAGTCGAGGTCACCGGCGCGATACTGGGCAGACGCAAGCTCGAGCATCGACGAGCGCGCCGCCTCACCGTCGGCCGCGGCTTCGACGATCGTGGTCAGCACTCGCGCGACGCCTGACCAGTCCGCCTTGGCCGCGAACAGCCGCCATGCTGCGCGATATGCCGCGAGATCCCCTGCGGGTCGCGGACCGAGCAACCCCAGCTGGTCGGCTGCGGCATCGAACTCGCCGAGCACGGTGAACAGCCGCGCCAAGCCGAGCCGCCCCAGCCGCATGGCACGCGCAGACTCGCGCTCGTCGGTCTGCTCGGCGGCCAGGCGAACCACCGACTCGAAGGCCGCTTTGGCCGCAGGGCGTTCGTCGAAGGTGATCGCCAGCTCTCCGCGCGCGCACCACACCCACGGTGCATTCGTTCCGACCGACTCGGCCGCTGCGAGCTGCCGCCGCGACTGTTCGCGGCAACGCTTGCGAGCGAACAGCAGGGCCGCCTCGACGTGGGCATCCACGGCGACGAGTCCGGCACCCGTGCGCGTGGCCTGCTGTGCAGCGGCGAGCGCCATGTCGAGCCCGAGGTCGACCGAGCCCCACACCGAGCGCAGCACCCGGGCGGACAAGACCTGGGCCTCGAGTCGCGCGGCAGTATCGAGCTCGCGCATCCCCCGGACCTGCTGCAGCACGTCGTACGCGGCCTGCCACCGTTCGAGCCCCATCAACCCGCGGGCGCGCAGTGGTTCGGCGAACGTCGGCGGAAGCCCGCCGCCGTCTTTGGGGTCAGCCAACCGCGCGAGCGCTCGGTGAAAAGCGAAGACCTCGAGGTCGTCGACGATGCCTAGCGCGGTGGAGGGCAACAGCGGTGCTTGCATGTGCGAAATCCGGCGGGACAAAGATACAGCCTCGGGCAACCCTGTGAGGGTGTCGAGCAGCAATCCCTGCCCTACGAGCTGCACGAGAGCATCGAGCAGCCGACGCGATTCCGCGCCCACTCCGGCCGCCGACCCGCAAACCGCTCGAACTCGGGCTGCTCGTCGTACGGCCGTGACAGCGCGGCGAGCAAGCTGTGCAGCGTCGAGTTGTCGCCCGCGGTCGCGTCATCGATCGCGAGCTGGGCAAGGCAGTTGCGCAGCACGTACTTGGGATTGACGGCGTTCATCCGTGCCCGTCTTACCTCGTCGGGCACCGCGTCTTCGCGGATCCGCGCGGACCATCGCCGCAGCCACGCGACCATCCGTGCGGTGACGCGACCATCGATCGCGTCGTCGTAGTACGCCGGGCGCACCATCTCGAGCAATGCGGAATCACTGGCGTCGACCGCGGTCGGGACCTCGGCAAGACGCCGATAGAAGATCGTCATGTCGGTCGGTGTGGCCGCAAGCACGGCCAGAAGCTCTTCGATCAGCGCCGCATCGCCACGAGCATCGTCTCCGGCACGCAGCGCGTCGAGGCCCAGCTTCGCCGCCATCATTGCGCCGTGATCACGCTCGAACGCGGTGATGTACGCGTCCAGACCCTCCTGAAGCGCGGCGGCGCCAGCCTCGTTCGAGCCCGGCAACACCGGCAGCACCGCGCGAGCGAGCTGCGCGAGGTTCCACGCGGCGACCTGCGGCTGCTGGCCAAATCGGTAGCGACGATTGGCCGCGTCGGTGGTGTTCGGGGTCCAGTTGGGGTCGAAATCATCGATCCAGCCGTAGGGTCCGTAGTCGATCGTCAGGCCCAACACCGACATGTTGTCGGTGTTCATCACGCCGTGGACAAAGCCGACCCGCATCCAGCCGACGATCATCGTCGCGGTGCGCTCGCAGACCTCGCGATACCACGCGGCGTAGCGCTCGGGGCCGGGCTCGCCCAGCCCGGCGAAGTGGTGGCGAATCGTGTGATCGAGCAGGGTACGCAGGGTGTCCTTGTCGCCCCGCGAGGTGAAGATCTCGTAGTTGCCAAAACGCAGGAACGACGGCGCAACCCGACAAACCACGGCACCGGGCTCGGCGGCGGGATGGCCGTCGTAGAGCATGTCGCGGACGACGTCGTCGCCCGTCGTCACCAAGCCGAGCGCGCGCGTGGTCGGCACGCCCAGGTGATGCATCGCCTCGCTGCACGCGAACTCCCGCAACGACGAGCGCAACACCGCACGACCATCGCCAGAGCGCGAATATGGCGTGGGCCCAGCGCCCTTGAGCTGAAGCTCCTGCCGCGAACCATCGGGCAGGATCAGCTCACCCAGGGTGATCGCGCGGCCGTCCCCGAGCTGCCCCGCCCAGTTGCCGAACTGATGGCCGCCGTAACACGCCGCATACGGCCGCATGCCCGGCGCGATGCCGCAGCCGGCCAGGACCCGGACGAACGCTTCGCTCTCGACCAGCTCCGGTGGCAGGGCCAAGCTCTGGGCCAGCTCGCGGGACCACGCGAGCAGGCGCGGCGCCGGGACCGGCGTGGGCATCACCGCGGAATGACAGGCGCCGAGCACCTGGCGACGACGTCCATCGGTGTTCGGATCGGCAGGCAACTCGCGGACAAAGCGATCGTCGAACTGCATAGCATCGAAGGTGGAGTCCATTCGCGGCCAGAGCCTGGCATGCCGAATCGCCTCACGCCAGCAGCCACGAGAGCACCACGGCGTGCGGCCACGGAACCCCCGGCGAGAACCTCGGCGACGCGAAGTGGCCCGCGGCGATCTGTCGAGCGAACACCTCGTCATCGTGCTCGTCGGGGCCGAGCGCGATCGCCCACACACCTGCGGTGACGACCGGACGGTCCAGCGCGAGATGCTCGAGCAGCGCGTGGCCGAAGCAGCGCACGCGCACTCCGGCGCGGATCGCCGCGTCCATCTGCTCGAGATCGCCGGCGACGCGCGCGTGCTCGAAGCGCGCGATCAACCCGGCAGGTCCACTGAACACCAGCACGACCTCGTCGATCAGCGCGAGCGCGTCCTCCTCGCGGCCGCGCTGGCGTTGTTGGATCCGCCGTCGTTCGTCCTGGCGCAGCAACGTCCGTGCGTGCAGCGCAGCCTTGGCGAGCGGCCACGAGAGAAACGCGAGCACATTGAACGCGTCGTGCCACGAGCCATCGCGGGTCGGCAGCTCGCCCTTGGCCAAGGCGGTCTCGTAGTTGTCGACACCGCCCCCGGGGCCCACTCTGGTGCGCAACGACTTCGGGTCGACCAGCCGCCACCGCGCGCCGTGGGCGTCGACGATCGCCTGCAGCGCCTCGCGCGTGGGCGCGGTCGGCCCCGCGAACGCGGGCCAACGCCGGGCAATGAACTCGAGCAGGGTTCTGCCCGAGGGTGACTCCGACGCGCAGGACACCAGACCCCATGGCCTATCACGATCTCGGTGGTGCGGAGCCGAAGATGTTGCGGGCCCCGGGCGCACATCAGTCGGGGTACGATCGCGGCCGCCATGCCCTTTGTCGACGCAACCCTCCGTGCCGAGATCGACGCGCTTGCTCCCGAGCTGACGACGATCCGTCGCGATCTGCACCGTCACCCCGAGCTTGGCTTCGAGGAGCATCGTACCGGCGCGGTGGTCCGCGCGTGGCTCGAACGCCACGGCTACACCCCGCGCAGTTGTGCATCGACCGGGGTGATCGCCGATCTGCATCCTGGTCATCCCGGCAAGACCATCGCGCTGCGGGCCGATCTCGACTGTCTGCCGATGCCGGAGACCACCGATCTGCCCTACCGCTCGATCCATGAGGGCCGCGCCCACAAGTGCGGCCATGACGGTCACACCGCGGTGCTGCTCGGGGTCGCCGCGATCCTCGACCGGTATCGCGATCGATTGCCGGGCAACGTGCGATTGCTGTTCCAGCCGGCTGAAGAGGGCGTGGACGGAGGCGGTGCCAAGCGCATGGTTGCCGAGGGCGCCCTCGACGGCGTCGACGAGGTGTACGCGCTGCACAACTGGCCCGGACATCCGCGCGGGCACATCCGGGTCAAGCCCGGACCGATGCTCGCGCAGACCCACTGGCTCGGCATCACCGTCCATGGCGTCGGTGGGCATGGCAGCCAGCCGCAGCTGTGTCGTGATCCGATCGTTGCCGCCGCACACATTGTCGTGGCCTTGCAGACCGTCGTCGCCCGGGGTCTTGGCTACGACGGCGGCGCGGTCGTGAGCGTCTGTCGTTTCTCGTCGGGTACCACCGACAATGTCGTCCCCGCGACCGCAGAGCTCGAGGGCACCGTGCGGACCTTCGCTCCTGAGATCACCGAGCTCGTCCTCGCGCGGATTCGCGAGGTTGTGCACGGCACGGCCGCGGCCCTCGGGGTGCGGGCCGAGCTCGAACTCGAACCCGGGTACCCGGTGGTCATGAACGACCCAACCTGTGCGCATGCGGTGCATCGGGTCGCGACCCAGGTGGTGGGGTCGGGCGCAGTGTCGGACGCCGGTCTGCCGATCGCCGGCGGCGAAGACTTTGCGTACATGGCCCAGGCGGTGCCTGGCGCGTTCTTCTTTCTCGGCGCGGGCGCTCCCGGTCGCGACACCCCGGGCTGCCACCATCCCGACTTCGACTTCGACGACACGATCATTCCCACGGGCGTGGCGATGTTCATGGGCCTGGTCGCCGACCGCTTCGGGATCTGACCGCGGCTCGCACATGCGGCGGGCCGCCGCAATCCGTGAGACCAACTGCAGGTGTCACCTGTGAGTTCGAGTCGCCAAGGGCTGGCCCGTGGGCGTGAAGGATGGGGCTGGAATTGCCATTCACTGCCGTCGAGCCCAGTTTTTGGGGTGGCTCGGCAGTAAAGGCTTGGACACTAATGCAACGATTCATGGTTCGACAATGCTTGGCGCTTCTCGCAGTGGCCACCGCCTGCGGAGGCGATGACACCACCGGCACTGGGAGTGCCAGTGACACCGACGCGACGACGATGGGCACGACGATGACGTCGGCGACCGACTCGACCACGGTGTCCACCACCGACTCGACCACGGTGTCCACCACGCAAGGCACGGACACGACGGATGCGACCACCACGGATGCGACCACCACGGATGCGACCACCACGGGCGCGACCACCACGGGCGCGACCACGGGCGATGACTGCTGCGATCCGCTCGACCAGCCCCAGTGTTTCGAGGGCAGCACCTGCTGCGACGACGGCAGCTGGGCGTGCAACGACGATGGCGGCAATCCAACCTGCGACGAGGGCGTCGTCTGCGAGGCGCCGACATGCTGCGACGAGAACCGCTTACCCCCGTGCGTGGAGGGGCCGGCGATGTGCTGCGACGACGGCTCGTGGATGTGTCCCGACGAGGGTGGCCAGTGTCCAGGCCAGCCGGGCGACGTCTGTCCAGGGGCCGATTGTTGCGATCCCAACTCGCCCCCGCCGTGTGCCGCGAACCTCGAGCTGACGTGCTGCGCCGATGGTTGGGCGTGCCTCGACAAAGGCGGGGTCTGTGCGCCGGGCATCGTCTGCGACGGCCCCGATTGTCAGCCCCAGATGGGCAGCTGCGCCCAGGGCGAGAGCTGCTGCGATGGCCTGGACTGCTGCGCTGGGAACCCGATTCCGCAGGGTCAGGAGTACTGCGGACAGATGTGTCCGGTGAGCGACCGCAATCGCAAGCGCGACTTCGAGACGATCGATCCCGCGGCCGTGCTCGAGAAGGTCGTCGCCATGCCTATCACCGAGTGGAGCTACAAGTTCGAGGACTCGAACATCCGTCACATCGGACCGATGGCCCAGGACTTCCGCGCGGCGTTCGGTGTCGGCAAGACCGAGAAGCTGATCTTCCAGGTCGATGCCGACGGCGTGGCGCTCGCGTCGATCCAGGCACTGCATGCCGAGATCGAACAGCTCAAGGACGACAAGACTGCGCTACAGGCGACGTTGAGCACGCTCGAGCGCCGGCTGACGGCGCTCGAAGGCTCGAAGTAGTCGGTTGGACGAGGCCCACACCTGTCCGGGTGTGGGGCGAGCGCCGTGCCCGGCCGCTTTCACCAGACCTCGACGGGTAGCGCCGGAACCCGGCGAAACTCCGCGGCATTGCGCGTGACAACCACCGCACCGGTCGCGAGCGCAATCGAGGCGATCATCAGATCGTTGCCACCGATCGGTGTCCCGCGGGCCGCGAGCACCGCACGGGCCAAGCCATAGTGCTCCGCGGCGTGATCATCGAACGGCAATGATTCGAGGGAGGCGAAGAAGTCCGCGAGGCGTGCCAGATTCTCCGCGACACGGCTGCTCTTGTGCGCGCCATACAGCAACTCGGCCTTGACGACGCTGCACAGGCGGACCTGCTCGGGGCCTGTGGCGTGCAGTCGAGAAACGACCGCACTGTCGGCGCGATTGAGAAACGCGACGCAGATGCTGGTGTCGAGTAGGCGTCTCACAGCGCGGGAGGCTCCGCGGGTGGCGGGTCGTCGGGCGCCTCGATGGAGGTGCTCCCGGCGAGCTCGAAGAACCCGACCGGCCAGCCGCTGGGCCGCGCACCCGGTTGCAACAAGTCGGCGACATAGGCGGAGAGGCTCTTTTTCGCCTTGCGCGACGCGGCGCGGAGGCGTTTGGCGATGGGGTCGGGGAGGTAGATCGTCACCTGAGCCACAGTGGCGAGTATACGTGGCAAGTATATCGGTCGCAAGCGTGGAAGCGGCGGCCCTCGAAAGCCGCCCACGGGCCGACGCGGTCGTCGGCTCGTGTACACTCGGGCTTGGGGTGTCCACCATGCGTTCGTCTAGTCTGGCCCTTGGTCTCGCCCTTGGCCTCACCCTCGCGCTCGCCAGCGCGTGCGCCAAGACGCCTGCCGGGGTCGGCGAAGCGACGTCGGCATCGACCAGTGGCAGCAGCGGCGCGGTCGCCAGTGATACCGGCGCAGGCACGACCACCTCGGCGGGTAGTGCCGAGGGCACCGGCAACGACAGCACACCCAACGACACCAGCGGCGACGACGACGACACCGGCGTCAGCTTCGTGTTGCGACCCGATGCAGCCTCGGCGAGCGAGTGCGATCCCAAGGCGCAGGATTGCCCCGAGGGCGAAAAGTGTGTGGCGTGGGCCAACGATGGTGGTTCTTCCTGGAACGCCAACAAGTGTGTGCCGGTCTCGGGAGCTGGCGTCGACGGCGATCCGTGCATGATCGAGGGCAGCGGCGTCAGTGGCATCGACGACTGCGCCAAGGGCTACATGTGTTGGGACACCGATCCCCGCACCAACATCGGTGGATGCGTCGCGTTCTGCGACGTCAACGATCTGTGTCCGGCCGAAACCACCTGCGCGATCCAGAACGACGGCGTGCTGCCGATCTGTATCCCGTCGTGCGATCCGTTGCTGCAGGACTGCGCCCGCGGGCAGGGGTGCTACGCGAAGGACGGCGACAATGGCGAGCTGATCTGCATCCCCGATGCTTCCGGCGCCGGAGGCCTCGACGGCGATCCGTGTGAGTACGACAACGCGTGCGACCCTGGGCTGGTCTGCATCGGCGGCAGCGCCGGATGCGTCGCGACGTGGTGCTGCACGCCGTGGTGCGATCTCAGCGCGGCCAACACCTGTCCGGGTGTGGGGGAAGAGTGCATCGCCCACTTCGCCGATCCGCCGCCCGGGACCGAGGACGTGGGAATCTGCGTGGTGCCGAACTAGGCAAGCGCGACCCCTTGGGTCCGAGAAAAAGCCGCGGGCTGTCGATTCACGCAGGTGCCGTTCGACCAGGACAACAGCACCATGCAAGCCTGGACCAGCAACCCGACCTTCACTGCCTACGCCATCACCTCGCTGGTGCTGTGCGCCAATCTCTTCTACCTGTGGGCCAAGAGCGGGGCCCAGCGCAACCGGTCCAAGACGGTGATGAACGCCGAGGACGCGCGGACGATCTCCAAAGGCGCGTCGGTGGTCGCTTCCGACCCACCGGAGGTGGCTCGGGTGTTGCGGGCCCACGCCAACGCCATGGCCGTCAACCTGCCTTTCTTGATGCTCGGGCTGCTCTACGTGATGGCCGGCGGCACAGCGGGACTTGCCTACATCATTTTTGGGGTGTTTGTGGCTGCGCGACTGCTGCACTCCTTTGCGTACCTCAACCAGGTCCAGCCGTGGCGGACGATCAGCTTTGTCGTCAGTGCTGTCGCGGCCTTCGCCCTGCTGGGCGACATCGCCTGGATGTTGAAGGTCTAGTGCTCCCACGGGCGATCGCGAGCGGCATCGCCCGGGTCCACGCACGGATCGTCACACCGGTGACCATGGCCACCGGTGATGCTCTCGCGAAGATTCCGCGTCGCGGCACTGGTGCTGGGTGGCTCGGGCTGCACGTTGGTCCCGGGCGACCCTGACGCGGATCCCGATGCGTCCACCGGCACGACCGACAGCGGCTCGAGTGCCAGCGATCCCGGCGAACCACCGCCCGAGCCCAATGGCACGACCACAGGGCTCTCGACCACCTCCACCGAGGGCGGCGCCACCGACGAACCCGTCGACGAACCCGGCGACGCGACCGTGTTGGGCGAGGCCTTGACGGTCGACTTGGCGGGCTTGCCGTTCGAGCCGTTGTCGCTCGAGATCGGAGACTTTGATGGTGACGGTGTCCTCGATCTGCTGATCACCGGGACCGCGGACGGTGCGGTACGATCGGCCACGCTGCTCGGGCACGGCGATGGCACGTTTGCTGCGCCGCTCGACAACGGGATGGTGGCTTGCAGCGCCTATCCCGTGGTGGGCCGACTGTCGGACGACGTGCGCGACGACGTTCTGATCGCGGGCTGCAATGGCGAGTACCTCGCGACGCTGGTCGCGAACCCCGATGCCACACTCGTACCGTGGGCTCCATGGCCGCAGGTCTATGGCTCTGGGGCTCGCAGCGCAATCGTCGGTGATTTCGAGGGCGACGGTGACAATGACGTGGTGATGGTTGCCGTGCAGGCTCTGCCGGACGGCGACGCTTGGATCTCGCTGTTCGAGTCCAACGGCGGGACCGGCTTTTGGGGCGGTGGAGGCCTGGGGCTGGGCCCGATCGCCCAAAGCGGCTTCGAGCCCAATCGCCTCGTCGCCGGCCACTTCGATGGTGACGACGTGCTCGACGTGGCCTTGACCGATCAAGGCCACGACATCGCGCGATGGTTCGGCGTGCCCGGCGGGTTCGCCTTCGGCCTGGAGCTCGGCGTCGAGCTCGACCCCTGGTCGACCCTCGTCGGGGACCTCGATGGCGACGGTGTCGACGAGCTCGTGGTGACGAGTTATCTGGAGTCGTCGTTGCAGGTGCTGGCCAACGACGGCAGCGGTGAGTTCACCCCGACCGGGCCCCTGGCACTCGCGCACGCGCCGTACGACGCGGCCCTCGCGGATCTCGACGGCGATGGCCTGGTCGACCTCGTCACCGTCGACGACAGCGAAGCTGCGGTGCGGTGGTTGTCGGGCGACGGCAGCGGCGGGTTGGGCCCTGGGCAGCTGCGCGCGCTACCCAGCCCTGCGATCCGTGTCCACGCGGCCGACCTCGACGGCGATGGCCACGCCGACCTCGCGGCGGCGACCTTTGCCGCAGACTCGGTGAGCGTGATCTTGTCCGGGCCCTAACTGCCAACGATCCCGCGGGAACATCCGGGACCCCTCGGTGTCTCGGCGCTCATGCGCCGTACGATCCCGTCCCTGGCCGTGGTCGTTGCCACTGCGCTGATCGCTTGTGGTCCGGCCGAGATGACGCTCCAGGGCCCGCAGCCCGAGCCCGTGGTGACTGGCCGGGCCACCGAGGCCGCCGAGAACCTCCACGCCTTGGCGCGGGTGTACGGCTACGTGCGTTGGTTTCATCCGACCGCGGCGGCTGCCCGCGCCGACTGGCGGGTGCTGGCAGCAGCGGGGGTCGCGGCGGTGCGCGACGCCCGGAACCTGGGCGAGCTACGCAGCGGCCTACAGGAGCTGTTCGGACCGCTGGCGCCGCAGATGGAGCTGTGGATCGACGGTGAGCCGGAGCCCGACGCCACGGACGTGCCCGGCGAGCGTGACGAGCTCGTGTACTGGCAGCACCAGGGCTACGCCGGGACTCGGCTGGAGCTCTACTCGCCGCCCTACGGCCACGTTCGCGTGGGCGCGGAAGGCTCGAAGCGCCGCCGCTTCGTCGGGGCGCCCGCCACCAATACGCAGGTCGACGTCGAGCTGGTGCCCGGCCTCCATCTGCGAATGCCGGTGGTCCTGACGCCCGCACAAGCCGACCACGACGCCGAGGCCCCGTTGCCGATCGATCGCGAGCTCGCACGCGCGGCGACGTCACCCAACGGCTACGCCTCGCTCGACGTTCGCCAGGGCGCGGTGGTCGAGGTCTGGAACGTGTTCCGACACTTTTACCCGTATCAAGACAGCGTGCTGGTCGACTGGTCGGCACTGCTCGACGACGCGCTCGAAGATGCGCAGGACGATGTGACGGTCGATGATACCGCCGCCACGTTGTGGCACCTGGTCCACGCGCTCGAGGATGGTCACGGACTCGTCGGCCATCGCGAGCTGGCAGCGCGCGGACAGCTGCCGATCCGCGTGGAGCTCGTCGAGGGCGTACCGGTCGTCACCGGCACCGAGGATCCGAGCCGCTTTGCCGTCGGCGACGTGGTCGACTCCATCGACGGCGTCGCGCTCGGGCCCCGCGTCGATGCCCTCGCGCAGCAACTGTCGGGCTCGCTGCAGTGGCGTCGCTTCCGCGCCTCGGCCTGGGAATCGCTGGCAGGCCCGCGCGATACCGCGGTCACGGTGGGTCTGCATCGCGGCGGCCGCACGCTCGCCGTCGAGGGCAGCTACAGCGCGTCGGCACCCCCGCGACCGCCACGCCCTGCAGCGATCCACCGTTTCGAGGACGGCGTGCAGTACGTCGATCTCACCCGCGCGCAGTGGCAGGACGTCGAGGCCACACTCGACACGCTCGCGAGCGCTCCGGGGGTGGTGTTCGACATGCGCGGCTATCCGACGGATACGCATCGCATCCTTCCCCATCTGTTGGCCAACGCCGAGGATGCGAGCTGGATGCAGGTACCGCAGATCGTCGAGCCCGACGGCCACATCGTCGGTTGGCAGCCGATCGGCTGGCACTTGCGGCCGGCCTTGCCGCACGTCGCAGGCAAGGTGGTGTTCTTGATCGATGCCGAGGCGATCAGCTTCGCCGAATCCGTGCTCGGCTACGTCGAGGCCCACGATCTGGGCACGCTGGTCGGCTCGGCGACAGCGGGTGCCAACGGTGACATCGTGCGGGTCGACACCCTCGCCGGTTTCTTCGTCGTGTTCACCGGCATGAAGGTCACCCGCCACGATGGCAGCCGCTTCCATGTCGAGGGTGTGCAACCTCGGGTCGCCGTGGCGCCCTCACGCAAGGGCCTGCGCGCCGGTGTCGACGAAGTGCTCGAGGCCGGCCTTGCGCGGGTGCGCGACGCGAAGCAGTAGCGCGGCGCCGGCCAGGTTCAGCTGGTCGGCACGCGCTGCTCTCTGTCGCTTGCGGGGCGCCACGGACGCGGGATGCTCCTTCGCTTCCGCCGCTCTCCCAGGATGCCCCTTCAAACCCCGAATAAGCACATACTGTGGCAATGGACTGGCGTACTTACCTGCTGGGTGGACTCTCGATCCGCGTTGTCGACCGGCTCGATCGATCGCGTGTACGAGAGGATCGCAGTCAGATCCTCGTCGCTGGTCGGGCCGACGCCGAACATGAACAGCGCCGGCTCACCGTTGGCCCTGACGCCGTGGCGGATCGCCCGCGCGATCTCGCCGTCGGTCTGCTTGCCGATGCCCGTGGTCGGATGCGAGGTGATGTTCGCCGAGCGCAGGGTACCCAGCGGTCCCATGTGCCACTCGTGTCCACCCTTGGGCACGACGACGTCGCCGGGCTTGCCGGCGAGATAGTCGGCCGTCGGCGAGTGACATGAGGCGCAGTGCGAGACCGCGTTGAACAGGTAGCGCCCGCGCTCGATGACGGCCGGATCGGTGCTCGCCGCGATCGCCGGCGTGGGCGTGTCGGGGAAACTCGGCGGCCACTTCACGGCACAGGTGGTGACGATGCCGACCACGCCGACGAGCGCGATGCCGACCA